>JASFMT010000029.1:0-16280 GCA_050117455.1 Gammaproteobacteria bacterium
ACTGGAAACACAAGCACGAGGACATTGATCCCAAATACTGGAAAAGCAAAAAAGTACGTACCGAGTCCAACTGCCCGGCATGTCATCTGGACGCAAAAGAAGGCACCTACGAAGATTCCGATATGCGGCTACCTGAGTTAAAGTCAAGCAAGTAGCGTTGTTGCGGGTTGCTAAATTTTCCGGTTGTATTTTTGCCGAACAGGAATCTGCAGTCGTGTGATATTGCGTTTAAAGGTTAATCTCTTTCAGACAGTGAATACTTGTTTAGCAACGTCGCACCTTTTTCTGACAATTTCAGTAAATTTTCCAGCTTTTCCCGTGTTCGTTGCTGGTTGGCAGAATCATCCCATAACCAGAAAGTAAATGTCATCACAAATATCGATGACAGGACCACTTCCTCCATAATGCGTTTTGCGTCTGTTGCTTCGCAAATACATACCTCACGAACCCATTGTACGGTACGGCTGATTCGTAACAGTTCCAGTACCTGCAGATGAATATGGCCGAACTCCAGTTTGTATTTGAGCATTTGCCGGGCGACGGTACGATGTGGAGCCAGGCTATCCAGCCATGTGGTGACTGCAACGTACAACCGGTCACGCATGGGCAATGGAAGCATTTTTGTTTGGCCACACTGTTCAAGCATCGCGCGTGTCGCCCGATCAAAAAGCGCATCCGTTAACGCGTCTTTCTGGCTATAACAGTCGCTTAGCTGGGCCAGGGTAATGCCAAGTTCATCCGCCACTTCATAGAGCTGCAAGTCTTCCCAATGCTTTTTATCGGCGCCCAGGCGCAAGGCCGTATCCAGGATTTGATCACAGGCAATGGATGTATTGGTATTCATGTTGGGCAAACCGTCACGGTGGAAACTGAGCCTGTTTTTTGCAATAGGATTCCGGGTAATATTCGCTGATCAAGGGGGGCGCTAGTGATTTACCTGGTGACAATTTCCGGGCCCATCAAGGTATTAGGCAGCCAGGTTGAAACAATCGGGACATAGGTAACAATTATCAGAAATAGAAACATGACGCCCAGCCAGGGCGCCGCTGCTTTGACAATATTGACCATCGACATACCGGCAACGCCCGAGGTGACAAAGAGGTTTAATCCTACGGGCGGTGTTATCATACCGATTTCCATATTTACCACCATCATAATGCCCAGGTGAATAGGGTCAATGCCCAATGCAATCGCAATGGGAAATACCAGGGGAGCCACAATGATCAGCAGGCCGGAAGGCTCCATGAACTGACCGCCTAGGAGCAAGAGAAGGTTTACCACGATGAGAAACATAATGGGGCCAAACCCTGCTGAGAGCATGGCCTCGGTTATCATTTGTGGAATGCGCTCTTCGGTCAATACGTGCTTGAGGATTAATGCATTGGCGATGATAAACAACAGCATGATGGTCAGTTTGCCCGCTTCAAACAGCGTGTGCTTGGTGTCCGGATGCCAGAATACCGAAAGGCTGCGCGAGATAAGGTGTACGCCTTTCTTACCTTCCGACTTGAACGGTCCCATGTCGCAATAGACAAAGTTGGCAATAAAAAAAGCGTATATCGCCGCAACGGCTGCGGCTTCGGTGGGCGTGAATATACCCCCGTAAATACCGCCCAGAATAATAATGATTAGCAGTAACCCCCAGAAGGCGTCGCGGGCAGATTCGAAAATTTCCCGCCAGCCCGCCCAGGGTTGCGCGGGCAAGCCTTTGACGCGCGCCACAATATAGATAGCAATCATTAGCATGAAGCCCGCCAGCAAGCCGGGAATGACGCCACCAAGGAACATACGCCCCACCGATACGTCGGTTGCCGCGGCGTAAACTACCATCACGATTGAAGGCGGGATGAGTATTCCCAGGGTGCCGGCATTGCAGATGACGCCTGCCGCAAATTCCCGGGTGTAGCCCACGCTGAGCATTCCCGCGATGACCAGGCTGCCAATAGCCACCACCGTTGCCGGTGAAGAACCGGATAATGCCGCAAACATCATGCAGGCAAATACCGATGACATGGCCAGTCCGCCGCGAAAGGAGCCAACGACGGCAATGGCAAAGCGAATAATGCGGCGAGCCACGCCGCCGGTAGACATGAAAGTGGAGGCGAGAATAAAGTAGGGTATGGCGAGCAGCGTGTAATGCCCCTCAAAAGCCGAAAACAGGGTCTGTGCCACGGATGTCAGGGAAGCATCGTGGGAGAACATTAACAGAAAAAGAATGCTGGACAGGCCCAGGGCGACGGCAATCGGTACCCCGATCAACATCAGCCCAATGACCATTAAAAAGAGAATCAGGGTTTCCATGGGTCGCAGGATTCGCCTTTATCTGATTTAGAGTCGGTTTGTTGTTGGAGACCTTCGTTTTCGTGACTGCAAATAATCATGTCCAGTTGTCCGCGCATCAGCTGCCAGCCTAACTGGAGAAAGCGGAATGTCAGCAGCGCCATGCCCAGGGGCAGGGCAAGATAGGGGATCATGCGCGGCAGGTTTTCGTAGCGCTCACCTTCATTGACCCAATCGGCCAGGAACTGGAGCAGTTCCGGCATGGGTATGTCTTCGGTCTCCAGCCACGCACGGTCGGTTGCGAAGGGTAGCCAGTAATGCCAGGCGCCGATCAATAGCATGATGGAAAACGCAAGGCAGGCGATCAGCGCCAATCCAGTGGTGATGCGCCTGGCCAGCGGTGGCAAATAGTTGATGAGAACATCAACGCCGATATGAATGTGTTTCTTGACACCGTATGATGCACCCATCAATACCAGCCAGGCAAACAGGAACACGGTCAGTTCCAGCGCCCATAAAATGTTGGTGTTGAAAATATAACGGGCAACGACATTGGAAAAGGTCACCAGTGTCATCAATCCCAGGCAAACGGCAATGCTGGTTTCTTCTATTTGATCTACGACTGCGCCTAGCTTGCTCATTGATTCGGACATTTTCGATCGTCTGATTCCGTTGAGTTCTTATTAGATTTAAAAACAATTTATAAACAGCCAGCCGCGGTGAACGGCCGGCTGTCACCACGTGTTATCCTTTATTGGATTTTTGTGCGGCGTCAATCAGGTCTTTCCCGATATCTTTTTCGAATTTATCCCAGACAGGCTTTAGTGCCTTGACCCATTCCTGACGTTGTGCCGGTGTTAAAGTGCGCACCGTGGATCCGGCTTTGATAACATTTTGTTTGTTGGTTTCATTGACGGCAGTAGATTCCGCATTGCGCGTTTCGGTGACTTCTTTCAATATAGTGCTTAGTTGCTTGCGTACATCATCGGGCAAGCCGTCCCACCACTTCGTGGAAGTGACCACCAGGTAATCCAGGATGCCGTGGTTGGTTTCGGTAACGCCGTCCTGTACTTCGTAGAACTTTTTACCGTAGATGTTTGACCAGGTATTTTCCTGGCCGTCGATAACGCCAGTCTGTAATGCGCCGTACACTTCCTTGAACGCCATCTTTTGCGGGTTAGCGCCCAGTTGCTTGAACTGAGCCACCAGTACGTCGGAAGCCTGAACACGGAATTTCAGGCCCTTGGCATCTTCCGGTTTTATTAGCGGTTTGTTGGCCGACATCTGTTTCATACCGTTGTGCCAGAATGCCAGTCCTTTTAATCCCCGGCGTTTCATGGAGTTTTTCAGTTTTTCGCCATCCGCTGAATTCTGAAATCGGTCAACGGCGGCGACATTTTCAAAAAGAAAGGGTAAATCAAAAATGCGGAATTTCTTGGTGAATTTTTCAAATTTTGATAACGAAGGTGCCGCCATTTGCACATCACCGTTTAACATGGCTTCCAGCACCTTTTTGTCATCATACAGTGTCGAGTTGGGGTACACCTGCATGCAGGCTTTGCCATTCATTTCCTTGTTAACGCGCTTTTCCAGCAACGAGGCGGCGATACCTTTTGGGTGCTTGTCCGTATTGGTGACATGGCTGAATTTGATGACAATTTCACCATCATCGCAATTTGCAAATACCGGTGTTGAAATTATTGCCATGACTGAAACTAAAAATATGACTGAGACGTTACGCATAAAGCCCTCCTTGTTATACCGTGGACTACCTGTCCAGCCTGGCAAACGACATCGTGCATAGCGCTGGCCTGATAACCCTGTCCCGGATGTGCGTGGTAGCAGCTCCCCGCTTGGTATTTATTGTTCGTTATTGATAACGGTCCACTCATTGACGTAAAAAGTGGCTTGTTATGTTTTCGTATACTTCAATACCGCGTTTGTTAATTATAACTATAGCCTGTTTTTAGACTTTGTTTGGCGCTGTCGGATATCACCTCTAAACCGGCACGCCGTATTATCGATTCATTCCTTGCTGTACCGCAAGGGATAACCTGACGTATGCAACCCTATATATTGTTGACTGCATGCTATGTGTTTATTGCCAGCCTGCCGAAGGCTTCACCGCAGGCCTGGATTGATTGTTTGCCAGTTATTCAGGAGAGTTTTTGATCCAGGGCAAGGCTGTCGCGATTTCAGGGAAGTTTAATTAAGGGAGACTCATTAACCAGATAATTTGTGTGGTTGATCGGATGTTGTGGTTATAATCGGTCCCTTTTACGAAGTATTGACTGCCATTTTGACAGGCACAGGGCAGGGGCTGGATTAGTATGATGTTATATTAAGCGTAATTAATTTTACCGATGTTATAGCTGGAGTATTGTATGGAACAAAGCTGGAAAGCAGCCATCAGTCGACAGCGCGATGAACTCGCGCGCATGTTACATGAGCCATTAACCCGGTTGGCGGAGCGTTGCGAGCCCGCCTGGTGTGATCGGGGCAAGCTGAACGCAGTTCTGCTGGATGGTTTTTCCGATATCCCCTATTGCATGTTTCTTTATGTAGTAAACACCGATGGCATTCAGGTTTGTGACAACGTCTCTTCGAAAGGCTTACTGCCTGAACACTATGACCGGGACCGCTCATCCCGCCCCTACATGACAGAAGCGGTACCATCATGGGGATTTCTCTTGTCGAAAGCCTATATCAGTCTGCGTGCTCATCGTCCCTCATTGACAGCGCTACATATTATACGTGTGGACGGTAAAGCCGTGGGTTACCTGGGCGCTGATTTTGACTTGCGTGATTTGCCGGTAACATCCGCGCTTTACGAGGAACCTTCCCATTGGCAACAAATCAAGGGAGACCCCTCCATTCGCAGTACGGTGTTTCAACAAATACGCACTGAAAGCCAGCTGGATCGCAATATGGAGCAGGGGTTTTCCATATTAGAGGAGTTATTTGTAGACCGAGGCGTATTCCAGGCGGTGATACATTTTTCCAGCAGCCGCGCCACGGTCTGGTTTTACGATGATCCTTATCGCTATCGTATATTAAACCATGAAGCGCTGGCGGACCCGGACATTTGTCTGGCGTATCCGGTGCAGTCCTACCCGGTCGATGCATTAATACCCCAGTCAAGTATTCAGCCAATATTATGGGAAATGCAACAGTTGCGTATGGCGGATGAAACCATCTATTTGCGCTCGGCATCGATTAATATCTTCAACGGCATGATCAGCCTGACGTTCTCCTGTGATGGGACGCACTATATGCGTTACGACGAGTTTCTGGAGAAGGACATGGCGTTCTGGTTTGGAGGCAGCGTATAGTGTTACATCACTTGTTTTAGCCAAAATACCATTGGTTTTGCCGTTTCTGTTGTTTTGTCAATGTCCAGCCAGGATAATGTTGTTCGCAAATGAGATTGTTTGCGGTAACCCCGGTTTTTCCAAAACCTGTCCAACGGAACATAGTCGCTTGGCCGCAACGGATGGTCGACAGGTCGTTCAACGGCACAAAACGCGTAGCAGCTAAAATCCCCAATGCGCTTGGCATGTGCTTCGCGTTCCTTAAAAAAACGTACCCCAATGCCCTGGCCGCGATAGTGATTACGCAGCACTGATTCGCCTAAATAAAATACGCAATTAAGATCCAAGTGATTTTCAAGGAATGGGCGTCGGATTTCTTCAGTTTCGTGAATCAGGGGCAATGCCGTGGATGCACCCACGACCTGGTCGCCGTCAAACGCGATCACAATAATGCTATGCGGGCTCTCAGTATAGGTGCGCACATATTTTGCTTCGTAATTCATATTGCCGTCATATAAATAGGGATATTCTCGAAACACTTCAATACGTAACCGCGCAAGTTCGGTAATATATTGTTCCAGTGCTTCACCGGTGACAGTTTTTATCGTAACGGAGTGGGTCATTGTGATGTTATTAGCGCAGATTGTATAGTAAACAAAGCTAGTGCTGATGAAAAAATATAATGTGATGTCTTATCCATTATCGTCGCCTGCGAAATAAATGTAAATTGTCGTTGTAATCGTTCCGTAAATTCCCCGCTTATATACTTCGCTTCAATGCTTTGTGCGTCGTTGTTCTCACGGCCATCGCATTGTCTTGCCAATTGCCAGGGTGGTTTTGCCTGCGTGTATTTAAGGAACTGGAGGAATGTTCGATGAAAAAACAACTTGTAACGTTTGTTTTATTGGGAATAGCCGTGCTGCTGAGTACGGGCTGTACCACGGGGATTTATGATGGTCAGCGGGTGGCCAACACGGGTAGTAGTATCACACCGTCCGGGTTTGTCACGTCCGCACCGGTGTCCGGCGCTAAAATGCGAGTTCAGGCACGCCACCCTTCGACCGGCGCCTGGGTAACCATTAAGGACAATATATCCATCAATGCGTCATCCACCTGGACCACCGAAGATGGCACGGATTTGTATTTCTGGAATGCCGGGTCGATGACGATTCCCGCGGCCTATTGGGCCAGTGGTACCGGTGGTTCTTATGCAAGGCTGCGCGCGCAATGGTTTAATGGCAGTTCCTGGTATGGCACGCTAATGTCGCGTAAAGATCGTTGGCAGTGTTTTTTTGAAAATTATAACGGGGAAGGCAACACCCTGGGCTATATGCTGGATAACTGCTTTTCACATCGGGGTGAGGCCTATATCTATACAGCGAACTACCGGGAAGGATCGGCCGGTTGTGGCACGCCGGGTGCCCTGGCAAAAACCAATGGCCATTATATGATTAATCAAATCCCCAGTTGCGCGCGCACCATTATCAGCAATCACATGCGAGAAAAAATCAACGAACAAACCGTACTGTTGCATTACGAAATTAACCATAGTACGACCAACGCCGCATCAAAAAACACACTACCCAATGACGGTTTTACCTGTAACCGGCAACCGGGTAGCGACAGTATGTGTGACCTGGGTGGTTTTTTCGGTGGTCACGAACGCTACCTCAAACGCATGGAACGTCACGTGATGGTTTACGATTATCCCTGGATGCCGGAAGGCAAGATACCCGCCTGGAACGGAAGCACCTGGATTCCGTGGCAATTTCAAAGTGCCGAGGTTTCCCCTGGCGGCAACTGTAATAGCTGGACGTGCGCCGGCTGGAATTCCTCGCCGATCACCGACTCCACGCCTAACGCCGTTAAACCCGCCAGCGTGGCACCGGGCAGCGTATGTTCCTATGCCAGCGTGGATGCCGTGGCCAGCGCCGTATCCGGGTGGCACAGTTCCGGGCACGTCAATACCGGTGGGCACTTTAGTACCTTCGATTCGCCGGCCAATCCGTTGTTTTTCCTGTGGCACAACGCCATTAACGACGTTTGGGTTGATTATCGGGCTTGCCCATAATCGATCAACCATAACCGAGGAGTATGACAATGCATAAGCCTTTAAAAATTTCAATGGTTGTTGCAGGTTTGTTGGCGCTGGTTGTGGTCGTGCAGACATTGCATACGAAGGGTGGTTCCACCAGGTCGGTTGCCGTGACGTTGCCAGCGCAGTCGCATTTTCCCGGTGACAGGGAAATGCAAACGAACACCGGGCAATCCGATGTATCTGCCGACAGCCTGGCATTAACCACTGATCAGCCAGTTGTGGCAAAGTCAGGCGAAGACACAGCCGGTGAAACCGTCACTGATCCTGCAACGCTCCCTGATGAAAAAGACCCTGAGCAACTACTACAGGAGTTCGTTACCAGTGGTGATCCGCAAGGGATTCGGCGTGTGTTTGCCGAGCGCCGCAAGGAACGGGCAAAACTCGTGAAAGCCAGAATGGATCATCAGGCCGTGGATTTAGAATGGTCCGAGGATCTTGCCAGCCGGTTTGAATTTGCCCGCGCCCTGGTGCCGGAGCTTGCCGATCTGAAGCTCACGCAAACGGATTGCCGCGATACCATTTGCGCCATTCATATCGCTTACGCGGACGCCAGCTACGAGCAATACCGGCCATTCCTGCAGCAGGTGGGCATTGTGCTGGGTGGTGATGCCTGGGTTCATCACGATGCACTGCCCGATGGTGGAGTTATTTATGTTGCCCGAGACAGTGAGGAGCTGCCGGCACTTAAGCAACTATAAGCTGACAGATCAGCTAAACATTTAAAAGGCGTTACTAGACAGGCCGGTTATGAGATCCAACATAACCGGCCTTTTATTTGGCGACAAACGGCTAGTAGTTGTTACGAAGCTCCTGGTTGATCAGTTGCTGTAAAGGTTCAGAACCGAATGTCACCAGAGGTTTCCCGTTAACGAAAAACCCCGGGGTTTTGTTGACCTGAAGCTGGCGCGCATCCGATAAGTCCTGTTGTACGCGTTGGGCGATGACGGACTTTGCCATATCTTCCCGTGCTTTGGACAGGTCAAGTCCGCTGCCTCGAAGCAGGCTCCAGAGTTTTTGAGGTTGTGGATCGTGGTGCGATGCCCAGTTGTCCTGGGTCTGGTAGATGATTTCCAGCGTTTCCCAGAATTTGTTTTGTAAGCGGGCCGCCTCAAGAAGTTTGACGACGTAGTCCGATCCCTTATGCAACGGCAAGTAACGCAAGACAAGGTTTATGCGTCCCGGATTGGCAGCCATGATTTGTTTAACTAAAGGATAAAACGCCTTGCAGGTTCCGCAGGCTGGATCGAAAAACTCGACGATGGTGACTTTCGCGTCCTGGCTACCGATGGTCGGTGAATAATCACGAATCAGGAACGACGCGTTTTTGCTGGCTGCTTCGGTCAACTCATCGCTTTTTTGCTCATTGTACACCAGCACGCCAATGGCGAAGACGATCAATAAAAGTGCGCCCACAATCGGGACCTGCATTTGTTTATTCATTGTTTGATCCTGTTTTGGTTAACTAGAGTTGCTTTTATTCATGTTGCGAAAAATGAGAAGGAAGCCGATGATGGCCGTGTATGAAAGTATGGAGAGCATGGGAATAGTAATAAATCCCAACAGCTCCAGATTGATTTCCGCGCAGGAGGCCTCCTGATCACAGGGTTGCAGTCCTTCCGGTATAAAGCCGGAGTAGACAAGATAATGGTACACGGCAAACAGCCAGCCTATAACGGCCAGGGGCAGCGCATAGCGCACCACGCGCTTGTCCAGCGGAAAAAGTCCGACCAGTAAAATCACGACCAGCGGATACATGAAAATACGCTGGTACCAGCATAATACGCAGGGCTTCAGTCCCATGACCTCACTGAAAAACAAACTGCCCAGGGTGGCAACCATTGCAAGAACCCAGCTATAAAAGATGAGATTCCAGCCGGTTTGCGGGTTGTCGGACGATTGATTTAAGGATGATTCATTCATGGGTGGTTACCGTTCGATTTATCTATAAACAAACCGAAATCGCTTTGTATTTTTATCATATCAACTACTTGCGCAGGATTGAAGGCTTCCGCGATAGCGAAGACAGTTAAAATTGATTGGGCAGCGAACAAAGTGTACTTCGGCCGTTGAATATGCCAATGTTCTATCCCTGAAATATTGGCTTTGACTTCAAAAAAGGCCGTTTGTCCCGTATTATTTTCTCTAATATTTTTCGCAAAGTCCTCGGTTATTGTCCGGGTATCGCTCACCGAACAGGATAGGTGCTCGAAGTAAAACGGGAGCGTTTTAACCGTTGTTTGTTTTTCCCAACCTCCATCAATGGTGCGATGTGAGCCTCGACTGTCATGCCCAAATAAGATGAATCAAGCCAAACGAAAATATTTTTATATTGGCGGTACATTGGTCATAGTGCCTTTGATTGTCATATCCATCCTGACCGTCAATAGTTATTTCACGTTACCGCGAATCTATGGTCCGCGAATCTATGGTCAAAGTGCCGAGCAATACAATTTCTGGATTGGCGAAACCGGCCCGACCGGTCCTGTCTTCAGTGGTCCGCAGCAAAGTCCCTTTATATGCCTGACCACCGGTAGTGGTCTGGGCCAGCCTGTCATTGATCAATCCCAGCACCAGGGAACAGCTGTGTTTCCCGAATTCTTCGGACTACCGTTGACCATGCTGCCACCGGCGGGTTATAGCAAAAACTGCAGCGTCATTACCCGCGTGGACTATTTTTATTTTAACAAGGAAGATCAACGCTTCCTGCCATTATCTGATCCCGCCTCGCCACCGGAGACGGTGGAACTAATATCCACCAACAAAGCATCCATCCCGTTTGTTGTACGAGTGGAGCGGGGCACCATTAACCGTTTCATATATAGTATCGCCATGCTTGCCCCGTATGCAGAATCATTGCAGTCTCCACAAACGCTGAACAACCAGGCCTGGAATGGCAAACTGGTGTATAAATTTCAGGGTGGCGTGGGTATCGGGCACTACCAGGGCAGGGTCAGTTTACATAAAGGACAGGCGCTGCATTATGAATCGTTAAAGCGAGGCTATGCCGTGGCGTACTCCACCGGCACCCGGACATCAACCCACTATAATCTTCAGCTGGCTGAAGAAACCGCTTTTATGGTCAAGGAACATTTTAAAGCGATCTATGGCGAGCCGCAGTTTACCATTGGCCTGGGCGCCTCGGGTGGCGGTATTCAGCAGTATGTGATGGGGCAAAACCGGCCAGGTCTTATTGATGGTGCCATAGCGCAGGCTTCCTATCCCGACATGATCACGCAAACAATCAATGTGGCGGACTGTGAATTGCTGGAACGTTATTTTGATCACGAGTATATGGCTGACAGCAATAGTCAGTGGGCCGATTGGTTGAACCGCACGCTTGTTGAAGGCACCGTTGCCAATAACACAGCGGTTGTTGAAAAATGGCAACGATCACCGGCGCCCAAACCCGGCGCCAGTGAATGCGTAGCGGGTTGGCGTGGCACTATTCCCGCCGTGTTTAACCCCCAATGGACCCACCCGGAGTATTTTCAGGCCCTGGAATTATTCCGGTTTCCAGACGACATCGTAAATAACATTAAATGGACACACTGGAACGACCTCGGCAATATCTATCCCCGCGACGAGCAAGGATTTGCACCCAACAGCTGGGACAACGTGGGTGTTCAATATGGCCTGGTGGCACTAAAGCAAGGCAAACTGGATAAACAATCATTTCTTGACATCAATGCCTGTGCAGGTGGCTGGAAGCACCCGCAAAACATGATAACAGGTCAGTATCCCTGGGATCGCGACGGTTCAAAAGAAAACTACGATCCGTGGGACAAGACCAACATGAACCTCAGTGAGAACTGTAAAACGGGACCGCCCGCGCCACGCACCAGGGGAAATCTAGCTGCCATGCAAATTGCCTATGAGTCCGGCCATGTTTTTACGGGGAATATAGATATTCCCGTGCTGGACATTCGCTGGTACCTGGAGCCCGTACTGGATATGCATCACAGCGTCGCGTCGTTCGCGTCGCGGGCACGTATTCAGGCGGCTAAAGGTCATCACGACCACCACATTATCTGGATGGCACGATGCAGCGACATGGATGAAGTCACACTGGACTGGTCCTGTGACTACGACCCGACCGGTGATGCGCTGGATGTCATGGGCCAATGGTTGAATAACCTCCACAAGAATGTTTCATCTGACGTTGCATCAGCCAAACCCTCGCGTGCGGCTGACAGTTGTATGGATGGACAGGGTACGGTGATATATTCCGGTGATGATGCCTGGGACGGTGTGTTACATCAAAATGAAGCGGGTCGATGCACCCGGGAATTTCCCGTGTACAGCACATCCCGTATGCAGGCCGGCGACGATATACGGGGCAGCCGGTTCAAGTGCCGGTTGAAACCGGTGTCGCAAGCGCTGCGCGATGGGACGTATGGCAAAGTGGTATTTAATGAAGCGCAGCTAAAACGCCTTAATGAGATTTTCGCGGACGGTGTGTGTGATTATTCAAAACCGGATATGGGATTGCCAACAAATAGTCCACAGTAAATATTTGGTGGCGCTTTGATGTTTTTCGAATTTCGTGGTGGATTAAGAATTTTATTGTTGGCGAACAGGCGACTATATCACTATATTTCGATTTCAAGCACTGGATTGTGCCGCCGCGTTTAAGTTTAAACTAATAACATTGTCAGTGTTGCAGCGCATGCCTTGGTAGATCCGCTCACTTGACTGGCTAATTTCGTCCAGAAACGCCTTTGCGGCTTCGTAGTTTTCACTGAAAACCTGAAATTCCGCTTTGCCTGCTAACTCAGTAAGGATAGGATATCCAAAACCACCCCCCATTCCTTTCAGGTTGTGCAGTCCATCTTTAAGGGCGGTCCAGTCCTGCTGCTGGCAGGCGTGGTTCAACTTTCTTAGTAATTCGGGCAGCTCCGATACGAATTTCTCGACCAGATCGGAAAAATTTGGATCTTCGCTAAGTAACGTGGAAATAATCGGCCCGCTGGGTTCGCTTCTTTGTTGTTTTGGTTGTAAGTATTTGGATGTTATATCATAAAGCTTTTCACGGGATATGGGTTTGGTCAGAAAATCATTACATCCCGCATTAACACAACGTATTTTATCTTCATTGGTCGCATTGGCGGTCAGCGCGACTATGGGTTGGTCATAGTTTTGTGATCTTAATATGCTGACCGCGTCGACACCCGACAACACGGGCATTTGCATATCCATGTAAACAAGATCATAGTGATTTTGTTGAGCCATTTTGACGGCGACATCACCGTTTTCTGCACTGCTGACATCTGCGCCCATTTTCCTTAATAGCATAGAGATCAACTGTAGATTGGTCGGGTTATCTTCAGCGAGCAATACGCTGCCTGCTAGCGGCATTTCCTCTCGATAAGTGGATTCAAATTCTTTGATGGGTGCGACTTGCTTTAAACTATGCACAAATTGCGAGTTGATCAGGGGGCCGCTGTCAACAGTTACCGTAAAGCTGGTGCCTTTATCAGGTTCACTTTCAATTGTTATGGTTCCACCCAGCATTTGAGTTAACCGTTTCGACAGGCTTAACCCAAGCCCGGTACCGCCGAATCGGCGCGTGATGCTGCTATCGGCCTGCTGAAACGGCGTGAACAGTTTATCTATTTGTTTTTCTGTTATACCTATGCCGGTGTCTTTAACGACAAAGCGCATGACCTGGTTGCTGGCGTCGCAATTTATAGTAATGGATATAGATCCTTTTTCAGTAAATTTTATAGCATTACTGCAGAGGTTTAACAGAATCTGTTTGAGTCGAACGGGATCGGTTGAAAATTTTGTTGGCAACGGGAAATCGTATCGAAAGTTAAAGTCCAGTCCTTTTTTTTCAGCCTGTGGCCTCATAATGGATTCCACATCAAAAACCAGCTGGAATAAATTCACGGACATTTTTTCGACGTCGAGTTGATTGGCTTCGACCTTTGAAAAATCAAGAATATCGTTGATGATGTTTAGTAAATGGTTCCCGCTGCGAACGATGGTTTTTAACGCAGTGCTGCGTTCCTGTAAAGTTTGATTGCCATCAAGTGATACTTCTGCATAGCCGATAATGGCGGTTAGAGGTGTGCGGATCTCATGGCTCATATTAGCGAGGAAGGTGCTTTTTGCCGTATTGGCGTTGTTTGCAGCGATAAGAGCATTTTCCAGGATATATAACAGTTTCGAAACATAAATTGGCAGCAACAACAACCATAGTAGGAGTCCTCCACCAAGCACGATATTTTCCTGCCAATAACTACTGACTGATAATATAAAAGCAAAACAAGCCAGACTCGCAATGTGCGCTGCTTTTAGGTACCGGACACCATAGCGAAGTCCATTGGCAATTGTTACCCACAGATATCCGCCGTAGCCAAGCGCCGCCACTGATTCACCGACGAATAAAGCAACAGTAATGAATGTTAGATCGGTGATCATGCCGAGTTTTCGGCACGCCAATTTGGACGCGGGATAAAATACTATGGATGCCAGGATAGCGATTGAGGCGGCAACAAACGCTACGGCTCCATAAACAATATGTTCGCTTACCCCGCCAAACCAGCCTGCAAAGTGCACAGTAGAGAAAAATGTTAGAAAAACAATAGCGAAGACCACCCTGACGGATGCTTGCTGGCGTTCAGAGTCCTGATTGTTCGAGAGTTCCGATACAAACTGTGAAAAGCTATTGGCAGTCAAAAAAATGCGCCTTAAGTTAATGTTTTTGCTGCCATTATTATTGTTTTGGGAATGCAGCTGTTCCTGCCGGTCAGATATCTATCAGCAATTAGCTGATGGATATAAACCGGGATTCAAATAACCTTAATTATCCAATGCATTTATCGTCCGCCTGGTGGCAGAGCTTTAACTCCTGTTTTCTGCCAGGTAACTGTAATCGCAGGCCGCAACACCAGCTTTACCGAAGTAGAGCGAACCATCTGGCTGCATTCTGGCTGATCCCTTGGCCTTTGCTTAATTTATAAAGATTTATTGAATTCACCTGCCGGTAAACGCGGGAGACGTTTCTATATGTACTTTATCTTCCAAACCGGGACCTAATTATTTTCAGATACGTCTTGTAATATATCAGACGTAAAATAGTTGTAATGAACTCGGTGCCACCGGCGTTTTTAAAATGGTCTGCGCAGCCATTTAACCATTAACCGAAAAGAGGATATCGTTATGGAAAAATCGTTTGAAGAACGAGTGGCTGAAGCAAAGTCTGCAGTACAATCGATAAGCCCTGAAGAAGCTCATCAACGCCGGAACAGCGATTCCGCTATAGTGTTTATCGACCCTCGGAGTCCAGCCGACATCAGTGCTACCACTGGGATTATTCCTGGAGCCATCAACTTGCAGTTGGATGATTTAAGTGAAAAAGCTGATAGTGCGTTACCGCAAGAGCTCAGTTCACGTTCGCGCCCGATTATTGCGGCGTGCGAAGGGGGTCCAATGGGCGCGCTGGCTGCCTATGCATTGAAGCAGCGAGGTTTCGATAATGTCAGCTTTATCGATGGGGGTACCCGTGGCTGGTTGGATGCGGGCTATCAGACGGCACGCTAGTATTCGACTAATATAACTGGTCTATAAAAGATCATACCGGATAGCGACATCGCCGCTTCCGGTATGATTTTGCAGTTTTTTACCGACTGGCGTAGACATTGTTGTCCAGAAATTACTGGGTAACGGGTTCCAGCTGCAGTTCGACCCG
Source organism: Gammaproteobacteria bacterium (assembly GCA_050117455.1). Taxonomy (GTDB): domain Bacteria; phylum Pseudomonadota; class Gammaproteobacteria; order SZUA-152; family SZUA-152; genus JAKEGK01. Next base: position 15,383 of record JASFMT010000029.1, read on the forward strand.
GCGATTTTGTGCGCGGCCTTGTGCGGTATTGTTGGGCGCGATGGGGAAAGCTTCTCCATAACCAATGGCGGCCAGGCGTTCCTGCGCCACGCCTTGATTAGTCAAATAGTTTGCCACGGAAATGGCACGTTGCTGGGATAACTTTTGATTGTATTGTTCAGAACCCGTGCTGTCGGTATGACCGATTACCGTTATCATGGTCGATTTATATTCGTTCAGGACCAGCACAACGGAGTTGAGTGTATCGTGAAATCTATTTTTTATCGCGAAGCTGTCTGTATCAAAGGTAATGTTACTGGGCATGTTCAATATAATATTGTCACCGTCACGGGTAACGCTAACACCCGTACCCTGCAGTTGCTGGCGCAGCTTGTCTTCCTGCTTATCCATGTAAAGACCAACAGAACCACCGGCGATGGCGCCAATGCCGGCGCCTTTCAACATCCTGTCCTTGCGATCCTTTTTGTCAGCAATAGCCGCACCCAGTAAAGCACCACCCAATGCGCCCCACATGGCGCCCTGCGATGTTTTGTTAACTTCTTGCTCTCCCGTAAACGGGTTTGTTGTCGTGCAGCCAATGAGACTGAGCGTAACGATTAATGTAAGAGCGTGGGTAATGACCGAAAATCGGGGACATTTATTTTTCATACGAAGTTTTCCTTTGCTGTCCATTAGGTTTGTTGTGAAAAATGTTGATTTGCATTCTACCCACAAAAGTGTGAGTAGAATATGAAAAAACAAGCCTGAAAACGCAACAATATATCGTCCGCCGGTTGCAAAAAATTGAGATATCGCAAGCAATTTCAAATTAATCCCCGACAAACCGATTTAACCGGCAAGAGCATCAGTTTGACAGCGTAAGTTCGTGCGATTTCTATATCAATAAATTGTCGTTGAA
>JASFMT010000030.1:0-16273 GCA_050117455.1 Gammaproteobacteria bacterium
CACGTCCAGCATGCTGGCATGGATCCTGGAAGACGCCGGTTTGAAGCCGGGGTTCCTTATTGGCGGTATTCCGGAAAATTTCGGCTTGTCTGCGCGCAGCGGCGATGCACCGTTTTTTGTCGTGGAAGCGGATGAATATGACACCGCATTTTTCGACAAGCGTTCCAAGTTTGTTCACTACCGGCCCCGCACCCTGATACTCAACAACCTGGAATATGATCATGCCGACATCTTTCCGGATCTCGATGCCATCAAACGCCAGTTTCACCACTTAATTCGCACCGTCCCGGGTAATGGGTTAATTGTCGCACCGCAATCCGACGTCAACATTGCCGATGTCATCAACATGGGCTGCTGGACCCCCATTGAATTCGTGGGCAACACCGAATCCTGTGAGTGGCAAATCAAGAATCTGTCGCGGGATGCCGGCCAGTTTGATGTCTATGTCAATGGCGAAAAAGCGGGAACGGTAAACTGGGAACTACAAGGTTTACATAATGTCAACAATGCAATGGTGGCGATCGCCGCGGCACGCCATGCCGGGGTTCCGGTCAAGCACGCCATTGAAGCCATGGGCCGGTTTAAAAACGTGAAACGCCGAATGGAAATTGTGGGCACGGTTAACGGCATTACGATCTACGATGACTTTGCCCACCATCCCACCGCCATTGAACTCACATTGGGTGGCTTGCGTAACAAAGTGGGCAAGGAACGCATTATTGCCATCCTTGAGCCGCGATCCAATACCATGCGCATGGGTATCCACCAGGATACCCTGGCCGCATCGCTGGCAAAGGCAGACGAAGTTATTTACTATCAACCACCAGATATTGACCTGGACTTGCAGGGCGTCGCCGATAAAACCCGGCCACCGGCCAGCGTAGTGTCGGATATCGATGGCATAATCAACAGGCTGATTGACGTATCCAGGCCGGCTGACCACTTACTGATAATGAGCAACGGTGCGTTTGGCGGATTACATCAAAAATTATTGGCTGCACTGCAGTCGCATTATCCGGATACCTCGTCAAACGGATAAATCGCCATGTGATTTTCCAACTGTGATACGCCGTTGCCATACCACTAATGTCATGAAAAACGCCAGTTAATGACCAATAATAGCGTTACACTTGCAATGACCGGCGCCTCAGGCGCCCAGTACGGATTACGGTTACTGGAATGCCTGTTAAATGATGGTCAATCGGTAAATTTACTCATATCCAATGCCGCTCACGTGGTCATTGCCACGGAAACCCGGCATCAATTTGGCCACCGCCCGGAAGAGATAAATCAATACTTTTCCGCGCTATACGGCGCCAAAACCGGACAATTGCAGGTTTTTGGCAAGGAACAGTGGATGGCTCCGATCGCCAGCGGGTCAGGTGTCGCTCGCGCCATGGTTGTATGCCCCTGCTCTTCAGCTACACTTTCTTCTATAGCCTACGGCGCCAGCGATAACCTGATCGAACGCGCTGCCGATGTCACCCTGAAGGAACAGCGCAAGTTAATTCTGGTTCCCCGGGAAATGCCGGTATCGGCGATCCACCTGGAAAACATGTTGAAACTGGCTCGCCTTGGTGTCGCGGTATTACCCGCCAGCCCGGGCTTTTACCATAAACCAACTACCGTCGATGACATGGTGGACTTTGTAGTCGCACGTATTCTGGATCATCTGGACATTGAACATGATTTGATACCACGCTGGGGAGAAACACCTTAATCATGACGACGTTATCCATCCCGTTATTTCCATTGCACACCGTATTATTCCCCAAAGGAACATTACCGTTACGCATTTTCGAGCCGCGTTACCTGGATATGGTCAGCACATGCATGAAAGCGGGACAGGGATTTGGCATCTGCCTGATCAAGGAAGGTTCGGAAGTGGGTAAAGCGGCGGAAACCTACGAAACGGGGACTTTAACGGAAATCAGTTATTTTAACGTGGATGCCAACGGCATGTTGTGTATTACGGCACAGGGAACTCAGCGATTTCATATTTTGTCGCGTTCGGTCCAGCCCAATCAATTGACCATCGCTGATGTTGAGTTGTTACCCGACGAGCCGGAACATCCCATTCCGCGGGAGTTTTTACCGGCGGTGGATATCCTGCGCAATCTTCTGGATCAGTTAGGATACCCCTTCGCCAAACTGGAGAAACGTTATGATGATGCTGGCTGGGTAGGCAGCCGGCTGGCCGAATTGCTGCCGTTGCGGCTGGAACACAAGCAATACCTGCTGCAACTGGATGATCCGATAAAACGACTGGATCGCCTGTGGCAGCTCATGGAAGAACTGGAACTGCGTTAACCGCTATCCTGCGATTAGTCGTATACTTTATATTCCCTCTTATTTCCCGCCGTTAATTTTTCAGCCAGTTCACAACATACTTGCCGTTCACAAAATCGGTAAACAGTTCCGGAATCAAGGGATGGTCAATACCTTCGTTGGACCAGTCCTCTTCCAGGTTCTGCTCTGAAACATAAGTATTGTGCTCACCGTCATCCACCAGGATATGGTACCAGGGCTTATCCTTGGGCGGACGGGATTTCGCCACCCGTTCGTACCAGTCATCGGATCCGGAAAAGACCGGGTCGACGTCAACAATCACGCCCCGGTAGTCAAATAATTTATGATGAATCACCTGACCCACGGCGTACCGCGCCTCGGCCATGTAATTGAGCGCCTGTGGTTTTTTACCACCGAATTCAAGAAATTCTGTCATCTTTCATCACCTGCAAAAAATTGACACATTCGATAAAACACCATGTGTTGTTTAGCATATTGATGCCATTGGTGTATTTTCAAGGTATGTTAACCACCTGATACCTGACTAGAAATCGTGCAATATCCAAGCCAAGGGCATAAAAAAACCCGCTCCGGGGAGCGGGTTAGTCTCACAACAGTTTGTTATTTTTATTAATCCTGCTGTTTAAGGTGGCTAGTCAATATAAAGCTAGAAGCTACCGTTGCCCAACCAGTCAGGGCATTTGCCTCCAGGTTGATCAGCACGATTGGTAGCAATGGAAACACCGCCATTCAAACGGGGATCTGAGTAGCACTTGCCGCCAGCGAGACCCATTGAGTCCAATCCAGTAAATCCACCATCGGTGTAGACTGTTTGACCAGCGGTGTCACGTAAAAAGTTAATGAACTGACGTCCTTTTTCCTGGTGTTGAGAAGTAGCTAACAATGCCAATGAATATGTCTTATCTCCGTTCACACCATTGGTATTAGGAATACCTAAGCTACCGATTGTTGAGCCATTCATGCCAGTCACAGCGGTATTGCCATTAACGACTTGATAGCCCAATTCAGTGATCCAGACGAAGCCAACATCAACGTGCTCATAACCATCGGCATCGACTAAACCATTGGGCACCTCCACGTGATGAACACGAGACTCGTGGGTATTGGCTTTATTTAGAAGCGCGTATTCGCAAAACTTGTAGGCTGGATCGGGACTAAATTGAGTATCACCCGCATAGACACATCCACGAGCTTCTAAACCATGCTGTGCTATGGTGTGGTTTTCACCCGCATCACCGTCGATACAGTCTGGCGACCCAATCATATCAGTACAATCAGTTGCGCGTAGTTCGCCTGGAGAACCCGTTTGGGGAGTTGCAACGTTTTTCAATGCCATTTGAAGCCATTCAGTAGCTGTGTAGCTTCCAGATAAGGGAGTACCATCGGCGAGAGTGTAGTCCATGTAAATATCTACGCCGGGATCGTTATCACGGATGTAGTCAGACACTTTATTCATATAGCCATTGGCAGCGTTATGAATACCTTCGTTAATGTGATCCAGCTTGTTGGCAACAATGTCACCGGACAACAGGTCCATCACTATATCGAATTGCTTATCAAACTCGGCATCGCCAGTAGGCGAATCTGTGCCAATGTGCTTACCCGTAGTGGCATTTTCTGAAACTACCATTAAATCCAGTTTGTTGGAAATATAAGGTACGGCTTCATCGATGAATCCGGCGTTCGCAATATCCTGCATCAGGTTATAGTTTGTTGAGGCAAAAACATCGAAATCAACCTGCACACTGGTTGGTAAAAAGTTACGTTCTTCGTCGTTCGCAAGAATCATGCATCCTGATTTGATTTGCTTGCGAATTTGGCCAGGTGGAATCAACTGGGTGTAGATTCGATTGCCGTCCTGGTTCAGGTCGGCCAGATTCCAGCCTGGGTTATCACGATGGTCGGGCTCCAATGGATCTGTGACATCACGTTCACCGATGTATATATTGAATTGCTGCAAGGCTTTATCAAAAACAACCCACTGGTTACCTGCCATACCTAATCTAAGATCAGCGTTGTCTGCATTGCCGTGGAACTCAGTAGCACGATCCGCAGGTAGAAATGCGCAGGCGCCCTGCAAGGTATATGACTTATCTTCACCACCAGGCTTACCAGCGACCGCCATCGCACTTGTACATGCCAATGTAATCGCACTTAACCCAAAAACAGCATTTTTAATTATATTTTTTCTTGCATGTTGCTCCATATTTAGACTCCATGTTTGTTGATTTTATTTTAATGCCGTTTGCCGAGGAGCTTATAAAATTGCTTTACGAGTCTCGATTCCTCCCACAATCTTAACGCCCACAACAAACAACGTCTTTTTATTTCTAACTTCCCTAAAACCTCTACTACGGAACTGCACACTGCTTTTGCTATATTTCATATGCGCGTTTTTACTTTGCGCTATTTCTACAATACACGCTAAATGCCTTAATAAAAACGCTCTCTGTTACTAGCCGGACTGTTAAAGAACGCAGCAATTTTGCCGCAAAAAAACTAAAACAATTTTAACTTTTTAGAATCATGCTTAATAAAGAATAAACTTGCTTTAAGCGCCGATAAGTAAACCATTGCCGGCAAATCGTGTCAATCGATGTCGACACAATTAATTCATATTTATTTTTATACTGTACAGTCAACCTTTACTATTTTTATGCGTTAGCTTAATTTTGCGACTATGTTTAGTTGACCATCTGCATCGCAAAAAGCAGATAATTAACTCGCATTTAGACACTGTCTACTCCTGACCAAATAACCCACATCTAACCCAACGCAAATGATTAAAGTATTCTTTGCATGGTTAAACACCATATTCGATTCGTAAATTATTAATAATACAAACTGAATACAATTCAATTGCGTTCCAGGATTTAGATAATTTTAGAAACACGGAACCGCCTTGCAGCGTTCCTCTGCAATCTTACAATGGGACAACAAAGATCAGCGGCTGTAATTCAAAGACTATATTCGGTCAGCAAAAACCAACTACGGCACTATTACACGACATGGCGCCATCATTCAGTACCAGATAATTTTATTCTTGACGTGACGTACCGCAGTTCCAGCAGTCGGTAAATTGACCTTCAATGCGCTCGCCACAGTTGCTGCAAACCCAGTCTTGATAGGTGGTATTTTCGAGTTTGTTTAGCTCCTCATCTACAATCTGCCTGGCGCGGTCATAGTCCCTATCATCTTCGACACACAGGATTGGCCACACCTCTGTGGGCGGTAATTCGCCTGCTGCCCCCGATAAAAACTGGTTCCTGACGACGCACGGAATACCGTACGACTCCACAATGTTCTTGTAGTGATTCACTAAAAATAGATGGGGCGAACTATAGATATTTTTCATGTTTAACGGTTATTCCTTTTGTTAAACAGACGTCAAGTTCGCAATTGACGTTACGCGGATCACTCCCAAAATATTTTTAGTTTTTATTATTTTTTCCCTGATAAATTTACATATTCCGTAAATTGGAAAGTGTTGTAATACATCTAACAAAATATCTTGCCAGCAATTCACACACAGGTAAAGCTTTTTGATTGACACCTCATATCCAGCACACATACTAACACCTAGGGTTTTCCCTATAACATATCGAATAAATTTTTTACCCGTCACGAAGTCTTCGCCAGAAAGTTGTTAGTTCTGAATTTTTCAGGAAGTTAAACGAAGACATTAACGGTTTCTTTATCGTGACAGGAGGGAATTCCCGAAAACCCGATGGCAACAAGATGCACTGAACTGTAAAAATTTCCGACAGCCAATAATCTAATGACTGTCGCTGTTTAACTTTTAGTCTGCAAATACATAAGAGGCTTTCGAATGCTAATCAACGAACTGTCGGGCAAACAAGAAGGTTCAACGACATCGTCGACGTCGCTGCTGACTCATGAAAATTGATTAAGGGGAATTAACGAGTATCCGCTACCAACCGAATACCACACCTTCGAGCAGCATGGTGTGATCGGAATATTCTTCCTTCTTTGCAGCAATAAACGGTGTCGCATTCTTGCCGCCAAACCGATTGACAATTCCTTGCGCCGCTCTCTTTCCTTTTTCATCCAGCGTCAGTGACCGAATAATCTCTTTTTTGTACCTGGATTTAATGCGGCTACTCACTGAAATCGCCTGATTTGGTAACGCTTTACTTTTAAACAGGACTTTCATATTGGATCTATCTGCGTCCGACAACTTTTTTTGGAAAAAGGTAGTCCGAAATACAGCGGCCCGGCAGCCACCTTTACGAAACGTTTCATGTACGCTGGCAAACCCACCTCTCACACCCCAGATAATAGGTTGTCTAACGGGGTTCTGGAATTGTTCGATAACCGTGAGTGTTGCCAGATTTGGCGGCGGGATACCACAGATCTTTTTACCGATTAAGTCTTTTAGCTCCCTGATATCCTGGTCATCCTTATTAATGACAATGACAAATTCCAGTGTACCGGGAAGCTTGACTAAGACATCATGATTAAGGTGAGCCATGCGCCATGACACAAAATGCGGGCCATCAAATACAATATCGTATACATCATGGCGCAAATCGCGTTGGTACTCGAGCCAGTTTTTCGGGTGCTTATAAACTACCTTTTCACCCAGTATAGTGCTGAGATACTCAGCTAATGGCGCATAAATCTTTTGTCCGGCTTCGGGCAATTCCCGGGGCGGCGCTGTCATGACTAATTCAGCGTTCGCCGTGGAAAAAGCGCCGGCGCCAAAAATGGCGACTGCCACCATCAGCCTGAGAACGAGATACTTACATTCCCTCATAGATAACAACTCTATTTATTGTCGTTGGTTACACTGCGATATTATTGTTTTACCATACCATACTGTCCTTTGGTACAGCTATTTTCTCTGTTTGGTCATATTTTTATTCCACTTTAAATTCGTATTCAGCAATAAGACTGTCGGATATACGTCATCATAGTAAATTAGATTAGCTTTTCCAGAAACCGGAAAAGCCTATATTGGTGGATAACAAAGTTGCTATTCCCTCAAATTGGTTAGCTATTTTTAGATTCATTCCAGGTTTGATCCCAAAGTGCCAGGGGGGTTACGGTGATGTCGGCAGCGTGACAGAACTCAGCATGGCATTAACAAGTTGTTCCCCGGTTCTGTCACAGTCCTTATAAGACGCTGTTATAGTCCAGCGCTGTTCATACTGCTGCAGCGCCTGGATGCGATAAACGACCTTTTTTCCAAATGGGGGCATCAAATACTGGGCCCGGTATTCGACACCCTCTATATGGCCATTGTTAATGTCATGGATTGTTAGTGTTTGCAACTGCAAACCCTGCGGCTGCCGCAGCCGTTGTTGTATCTGGTGATGCCATTGGGACAATGCGTTAGCAGGACCTTTGTTACGCTCGTAACCTACTGTTAGCTGCACCCCATTGTGACGATACATATAAGAACCGGCCTGCAATAGTGTATCTCCTGTTATCGTCCCATTTTTTTCAAACCGCGTTGTCAATGGACCCGGCGCCTGTAGCATCAATCCGGATTTACCCGCCAGCTGCTGCGACATTACCGTCTTACTGTTGCCGGCATCGCTGGCGGGTATATTATCGAAATGCAGCAATAGAACCTCGCCACGCCACGATGCGCTGATTCCAAGATTTCGATAAAACGCCATATTGACCTTTAATGAATCACCCGCATTGGCCAGACTTTGTCGAAACTTTGTTAACGAACGGGAATAATCATGCTGCGGCAATGGCAGGCTCATCATGTCCAGGGGAGAAAAAACATTCACACTTTGCACGCTGCCCAACCAAAGCTGTGCAACCGAACGATTGACCATGGGATTGGCCGACCACAGACGCAACACCAGATATTGTCCCCCGCTTTTGTCCCCCTTAACCATCAATAACACTTCTTTGTGGTTAAACAACTGGTCTGTCATTACGGGTAGTTTATTATAGGCCGCGTTGGGCAGGAAATAATTCAAACTGTTCTTAACGGTAAAACGCGGTGCCGGTTGCCAACCTGCCACTGATATTCTTTGTTGAATGTCTTCAAGCTTACCCCACCACTGGTAAGTCACAGGATACCGGTTGTCATAACGGGTATGAATCAGAAAAAACGACTGCCAGTTATTTTGCCACCACTCAAAGTCTGTTACCTGCACTTTGGTTGCCAATGGTCGATATTTTATATCGTAGGTATTAACGAACCACGATATGGACAAAACCAGTGCCGCTATAAAACCCAGGCTCACTATGTTTTCTTTTGCCTTACGCATATCGAAGTAATCCACCCAGGTATCCACGGTTATCGCCAGTGCGTAGGAAAATATTTGCTTGGCGATGTACCCCGCCAACCCTGCAAGAACAACCACAACGGCAATGACGGTAACCAGGCGCCAGGCGACCTCACTGGCCAACTGCAGGGATTCACCAAAGGCAACACCGGGCAATATCACCACCGGTGCCCACAAAACAGCAGACACAACGTTGATGAAATAGAATTTCCCCTGCGGCATATGCATGATGCCGGCAACGGCCGGAATAATAGGGCGTAACGGCCCCACGAAACGCCCGAACAACACACTTTGTCCACCGTGGCGTTTGAAAAAACGTTCGCCTTTGGGTATCAGTTTGGGGTAACGGGACAGCGGCCAGATGTGGCGCAGCTGGCGATCGAAGTGACGACCCAGCCAATAGCTGATCCAGTCGCCCGTAATAGCGCCCAGTGTCGCCCACGCCAGCGTCGACCAAAGCCCCAATGCATTCAGCCCAACCAGCGTACCGACGCCCAACATGATAACAATGCCGGGGATGACAATACCCACCAGCGCCAGGGATTCCGCGGCGGCAACCAAAAAGATAATAAAACCCGCCAGCGCGGGATTTTGCTGCAACCAATCAAGAACAGGCTGTATCGACGAGATATCCATGACCATTACACCGGCTGATGCCGGCTACCAATAACTTTAGGCGAGCGCCGCATAAACGCCTGATACAATAACGGGATCACAAACAGGGTCAATACGGTGGAAAACATCAGCCCCCATACGATGGCCGAGGCCACCGGCCCCCACAACAGCGATTTGCCGCCCAGGCCCACTGCCAGTGAAAACAACCCGGCAATAGTAGTTAACGACGTAATGATAATGGGTATAACCCGGCGACGCGCCGCGTAAATCGTGGCATGCAACACAGTCATCCCCTGGGCCAGCCGCTGGTTGGCGGCATGAATCATCACAATGGCAGCATTAACGGCAATGCCAATCAACGCCACGATACCGTACAGGGTAAACAGGCTTAGCGGATTCTGGGTGACAATCAGGCCCAATGTGACTCCCATAAACGCCAACGGCACGGTGGTTAATATCATGAACGGTTGCCAGTAACTGGCGAACTGGGTGCCCAAAATCAAATAGATCAACCCAAGGCCAAACAACAACAGGATCAACATTGAATCCAGGCTTTCCTGTATATCATCCAGCTCGCCGGAAAAATCCAGGTCGATCGAAGGGTGGCGCAACTGAATCCCCGCCCATTGTTCCTTGATAAGGTTATTGGCCACCACGGTATCGGTAATCTCCTTATCCAGGTCCGCTTCAACGGTCACCGTGCGGCGGAAATTATAATGACGGATATTACCACGGCCAATGCCGGTGGATATTTCCACCAGTTGGCCAATGGGGATCATACCGCCATCGGGCAGGGGTATAGTTCGTTGCAACACGCTATCGATGTCCTGTAACGTGGTGGGAACCGCCCGAACCCTGACATCCAGCTCCTCACCCTGATGCTGCATACTGGCAACGATATCGCCATCAAACATCAGGCGGATATTGCGCGCAATATCCGCCGGGTTCAATCCCGCGTTGCGTAACGCATCGGTATCAAATTTGAGCCGCAGCTCCAGCTTGCCGGGACTGTCATCATCCGACAAGTTCTTCGAACCGGGAATATCACGGATAATTTGCTTTAGATCGTCAACGGCTGCCTGAATCTGTTCAAACTCATCGCCACGCACTTTGACACTGATGGGCCGGCCTTTGGGGGGACCGCCCTCCAGGATTAAAAATGAAATCTTGCGCGGCCCCAGCGTACTCTCAACATCTTCTTTCATGGCATCGACAATGTCCGCGATGCCACGATTATCCGGCGTTTTGGGATTAAGGCTTACCGTCAACTGCCCGTATTGATCCCCGAAAAACGGCGCCATCTCCGTGAACATTTGACCGGCTACGGAACTGATACCGCGCGCCTCACCCGGCTGTAAGTGTGACCTGACTTTCTGTTCCACAACTTCCACCTGGCGCAGGGTATTCTTTAGAGGCGTACCCGGGGGCATTTCAACATTTACATAAAACAGGCGTATGGGATCAAAGGCAAAAAACTGAACCTTGACCAGGCCCGCCGCCAACGCACTCACCGTGGCGGCAAACAGAATAAAAATCACAACAACGGACCGCAAAGGTTTACGCAGCACTTTGGTCAGTAACCGGGAATATTCCATTCGGATCCAGTGCGTGGTACGCACGCGCCAGCGTTGTAGCCGCGACGGATTGTTAAAGTTAAGCCTGGCCATGGAGACATGGACCGGTAATATCCAGTATGCTTCCAGTAAACTGATAGCCAGCGCGGATGTTACCACCAGTGGAATGACAAACATAAAGTCACCCAGGATGCCCGGCAACAACATCAGCGGCAAAAATGCCGCCATGGTGGTCATTACCGATGAGGTAACGGGACTGAACACTTCGCGCAGACCATCCAGAGAAGCCTGCAACACTTTCGCCCCGCGCTGCACGCGGTAATAAATGGCTTCAACCACCACCACGGCATCATCGATTAACATACCCAGCACAATGACGATGCCCAGTAGTACGCTTTGATTAATGGTCTGATCCAGGGTGTTTAAAAAAATAAAGGTACCCGCCAGGGTAAACGGTATACCCAGCCCCAGAAAAAACGAGACGCGAGTTCCCAAGAACAACCACGCCACAACCATCACCAATAACAACCCGAGCAAGGCGTTGCTTTGCATAACGCCGATGGCGGTTTTGGTTGCGACGCTTTGATCGTCCAGCAAAACGACTTCCATACCGAATTGGCTGACCACTTCGTTTTTCTGCTCAATATACTCACGGATCCGGTCCACCAGGTTCAGGGTGTTGACGTATCCCTGCTTGGTAATCCCGAACACCACCGCCGGCTGGCCGCGGTAACTGGCCGCTTCAGTGGCATCTTCCCGCCCGCTGCGTACCCGGGCGACGGCATCGACAGGAACATCACCCTGGGTACCAATAACCGGCAGCCGTGCCAGGTAACCGGGATCACTGTCGGTGCCAATCAACCGCACCAGCCATTGCCGGTTTCCGATATCAAGATCACCCGCCGCGGTATCTTTAAAAAAGGCACTGATAGTATCGGCAAGCTGGGCGGGACTAATGCCATTGGCCTGTAGTCGCTCGGGGAAAAATTCCACGAGCAGTTCCGGTTCCACCAGCGCCGCGGTATTAACATCATCCACGCCTTGAATGCGTTCAATATCCTTTTTGACGTTCAGCGCCGTGCGCCGCAACAGTTCATCGTCGGCATTACCGGTAACCACGGCGGTGGCGGTGGGAAAGGAATTGGCGGTAGTAATTTCTATGATTTGCGGATCGTCGACTTCTTCCGGCAACTCGGCGTTGGTCTGACTTTGCACTTCGCGGCGCAAATCATTGACCCGTTTATCAAAGGTACGGTCACCGATGTCATTAAAGCGTATCAGTATGTTGGACAGGCTTTCGCGACTGGTACTGGAAACAAATTTGATATCCGCCACTTGTTGAATGGCTTCTTCGAGGGGATCGGTAACCAGCTTTTCCACATCCTCCGCCGAAGCGCCGGGCAACCGTGTGACGATGCTGATCCAGTTAAAATTGATCTCCGGATCCTGGGAACGCGGCATCTGCACATAGGTCATGATGCCGACAACCAACACCACGACAAAGGCCGCATTTGCGAGCACATGATTTTCCAACAAACGCCGCAGCAGGTTCATACCAAAACCTCGGTGGGTACCGGTAAGGTTGTATTTTTAACGCAAAGACGCGAAGACACAGAGTTCAAAGAACGATACATATTAAAAATAGATCCCGCTTCGTGGAAACAACTCTTTAAGCAGGGTGCGGATAACCTGGCTTTCATGTTATCTACAAAATATCCCCTCACTGCTGCCTCATAATTTTTTTCAATTATATTGCTGTCTATCAACCGAAAGTCGGAAGGCTTTAAAAGCCGGCAGACTGTTCGTTAATTAGCAAAAATTGTAAAGCGGCAACGACCAGGCAGCAGGTTTCTAAAATCAAAATGAAATTCGTTCTTTGCGCACTGGCGACTTTGCGTGGAAAATTTCGCTTCACATGACCGAGACGGTATCACCGTCCTGCAACCGGAACCGCCCCTTGGTAACGACCAGTGTCTCCGGTGGCAATTCCACGCGTGCCGGCCTGCCTTCGGCCGCGTTATCCAACATGATGAACCGGGCCTGCTTGTTACTGTCAACAATAAAGATACCCAGGCGATCATTGCGCTGCACCAGGAACTCCGCGGGCACATGAACATCATTGCTCTTCCATACCAGTTCACCGGCAGCACCGGCCAACGCCCTGGCATCATCGAATAGTAGCCTCACTTCGCGGGTGCGCTCCTTGGGGTCAATCACCGGCAAGACACTGCGTATCGTCAGGGGGTATTGTCGCTGACGGTTCTGGAAATACAGTTGCGAGGCGGCCCGCAATGAGGCGATCTGGTAGCTCTGCAACTTTGCGGTCACTTCACGGCGCTGAGCATCAACGACCCGCAACAACGGCGTACCGGGACTGGCCAGCTCACCAATGCTCACCAGTTTCTTACTGATAACGGCGTTAAAGGGCGCGCGAATATCGCATTTCGACAGGTTATGTTTGGCCTGCTGCAGGGCGATTTGTTTGGATTGTTTTTGCGAAACCAGCACCGCCAGGTCAGTTTCCCGTTGCTTGAGCAGTTCTTCGGAAACGGCTTCCTGTTGTTTTAAGGTTTGAGCGCGCTGGACCTGGTATTGGGCAAACTCGATACGCGCTTGCAGTATATCAAGCTCCGCCTGTTCCCGCTGAACCGCCAGCTGAAAATCCCGGCGCTCCAACCGCACCAACACGTCATTCTTGTTGACTACCTGCCCCACGTCCACGGCAATTTCTTTTACCACCGCACTGACTTCTGAACGTAATTCGCTGTCGTTAACGGCAATGACGGTGGCAGGTGCCGTGTATTCCGGATAAACCGCCAGCGCGCTTAACGCACTGGCAGCGACTGTTTTACTGACGCTGTTTTGCGCCCCGGCCGTTGCGCACAGCAGCATAGCCAACAACGCGGCAACAACAGACGGAACACGAACAGGTGGACGCAGAATCCGGTTGCGCCTCGCGTGAATGAAGCCCATTGTGCTGATATCCGTATGAAAGGTTCGTGATTAAACCACTGGAGTATGCCTGTTGTTGTTATTTCAACGAGGCAAACACTTTTTCCGCCGCATCCAGGGTGGCATTGATTTCCTTGTCGGTATGCGCGGAAGAAACAAAGCCCGTTTCGAAAGCCGACGGCGCCAGGTACACCCCTTCATCCAGCATGGCATGAAAGAACGCCTTGAAGCGGTCAATATTACATTCGGTGACCTGTTTAAAGGACGTGACCTGATCCGCTTCGGTGAAAAACAAGCCGAACATGCCGCCCACCTGATTAGTGGTTAATGGTATGCCGGCAGCTTTAGCCCGTTGCTTCATACCCTCGCACAGCGCGGCGCCGGTCTCACCGAGCTTATCATGGAATCCCGGCTGGTTAATGAGCTTTAAGGTGGTCAGCCCTGCTGCCATGGATACCGGGTTACCGGATAAGGTACCCGCCTGATAGACGGGACCCAACGGCGCAATGTGTTCCATAATGGCTTTCTTACCACCGAACGCCCCCACCGGCAATCCGCCGCCGATGACTTTGCCCATGGTGGTCAGGTCCGGCGTGACGCCGTAATACTGCTGGGCACCGCCTAAGGCGACTCGGAAACCGGACATGACTTCGTCAAAAATTAATACCGTTCCATGCTTGTCGCATAATTCCCGCAAGCCTTCGAGAAAACCGGGCACGGGCGGGACGCAATTCATGTTACCTGCCACCGGTTCAACAATGACGCACGCCACCTGATCGCCCAGTTCGTCAAAGGCCTGTTTAACGTTATCGATGTCATTAAAGTTAAGGGTAATAGTATGTTCGGCCAGCGATGCCGGCACCCCGGGAGACGTCGGCACGCCCAGTGTCAATGCGCCGGAACCGGCTTTAACCAGAAGCGAATCAGAGTGACCGTGATAACAACCCTCGAACTTGATCAACTTGTCCCGGCCGGTATAACCACGGGCCAGGCGGATCGCACTCATGGTGGCTTCGGAACCGGAGTTCACCATGCGCACCATTTCCACGGATGGCACGATTTCACACACCAGTTTGGCCATTTCCGTTTCGATCGCCGTGGGTGCACCATAGCCAATGCCTTGTGCGACCACTTCCTGAACGGCCTTGATGACGTCCGGATGCTGATGCCCGACAATCATGGGGCCCCATGAGGCGACATAATCAATGTAGCGCTTGTCGTCTTCGTCGATGAGATAGGCCCCCTCACTGTGTTTGAAAAACACCGGGTCGCCGCCAACGCCGCGGAAGGCACGCACCGGCGAATTCACGCCACCGGGAATGTATTTCTGGGCTTCTTCAAATAAATCGTGTGATCGCGTCATTATTGTTTCCTTGCTTTACTTTTTTGACTTTAAATTCCTGGTATTGGCTTCGTGGATGCTTTAGACGCCGGATGATGCCGGCTGTTCGGGCCCGAAGCAACGGGCCAGTTCCCGCGCTGCCTGTTCGGTGTCGGACACACCAAATACGCCCTGAATCACTGCTATCATGTCCGCACCCGCGGAAGTGAGTAGTTTAGCATTTTCCGCGGTGATACCCCCAATACAGGCCACGGGGACGGTAAGCTCGGCTTTCGCCCGGGTCAGCAGGGCAATATCCGCCTGCACGGCGCCGGGCTTGGTTTGAGAGGCGAAAAAACGACCAAAAGCAACATAGTCCGCCCCTTGCTGCTGCGCGGTGTGGGCCAGCTCCAGCTGGTTATAACAGGAAACGCCGATAATAAAGGATGCGCCCAGTCGTTTTCGGGCCTGTGACAGGGACCAATCGTCCTGGCCCAGGTGAACACCGTCGGCACTGGTAGCCGCTGCCAGTTCCACATCGTCGTTGACGATAAACAACGCGCCATGACGATCGCAGAGGGTTTTAATACGTGCGGCCTGTTCCCGCTTCACACCGCTGTGGTGGCGTTTTTCCCGATATTGAATAATGCGAGCGCCGCCGGTTATGGCCTGCTCAACTTTGTCGATCAGCTCTGATGTGGATAAGGAAGGTGGGTGACTGGAACAGGGGGTGATTGCATACAATCCGTGCAATCGGCGGGATGTTGTGTCAGTCGTCGTCTCCATGTGCCCAAAACAGCCGGTTGGGAATTGATTGCCCCATGCCAATACGGTAACCGTGGCTCAACGCCTCCCAGGTATATTCCTGGGCCTCGTAAATGGCGTTGGACGGATCCAGGCCCTGCGCCAGTAACCCGGCGATGGCCACCGACAGTGTACAGCCTGAGCCATGAAAACTATAGGGTAACCGCTCCCAATTGAAGGATTCGACCAGTTGCTGGTCCGAGTACAGGTTATTTATAACAGTGGGCGTATTTTCATGGGTGCCGGTAATCAGCACAAACTCGCAGCCGTTTTCCAGCAATTCCTGCGCGCAGGCGTCGAGGTTGTCCGCCTCCTGGGCAAAAGCGCGTGCTTCCTGGCTGTTGGGCGTTAAAACGGTGACATAGGGAAACAACAAATTAACCATGGCGTCGAGAATCTCGTCGTCGGCCAGCATGCTACCGCCA
>JASFMT010000031.1:0-16145 GCA_050117455.1 Gammaproteobacteria bacterium
TATGGGCGTCAGCAGTGCCATCATCTCATGGCCACCCTTGTCCCATTCATCCATTGCCAGGCTGACACCCCGTAGATACCCGTGGCACCACTCCTCAACAATCGTATGATTCTTGCCTTGAACCCGATTTTCATTAAAAATGGGCTCAAAATTTTCCGGTTGTTCCAATAAAGTGCCCGCTATGCCATTCATGTGACGCACCATCAGCGACATAACTTTCGAAAAATCTTTTTCATTTTCCCAGGTCGGTTCAAAATCGCCCCACACCACCGGCAACCATTGGGAAGGTGGTAACATCACCGGCCCGCTCACTACAGCCGTCAAAAAACCATCCAGCTCTGATACATCCAGTATCCCTTCATCCTTGTCATGGGTATCAGCATCCTCATCAACCCGGCTCGGTAAAAATTCGTCAAGCCAATCAAGTTCGCTGTCATCTAATGTTTTAAATAAATTTTCCATATAAACCTGTTTAAACACCTTTTAATAAATAATTTTCCCTGGTCTGTTATAGTTTACTGTATAATTTTTGCCACAAACCGAACCAGTAACAAATTACCAAAACCGTGGCCGACCGGTATCAACATGAATAAAACCGGACCTGGGATAATACCCGACACCGCCGGCATGAAGAGCCAATGCCGCTTTTCTTAAATATTTCAAATCGACGCCCGGCAACCGGATGTCGGCAGCCCTGCCCAGCATATGATAACTTCGCTTGGCGACACCACCGCTGTTACGCCGTAGCATGGCATTGGTTTTCGGGGAGCGATAGCCGGAGATAATGTGATATGCGTTGCTTTTTTCTAATTTATTCTGCAGCGCGAACAACAAATCAAGTAATGCCCGGTCTATTTTTTCTATTTCACCGGTACGATGATCACGGAGTATATAATTGATCGCATCTAACTCCTCCTGTATGTAGTTACCATTTTCCCAATATGTGGTTGTCAGTTCCTCTCCGGTATGCAGGCTATGAAACTTTAATACGCGTTCGTTGCGGTTAACCGTTGACAGCACGGCGGGAGAAATCAGGATGATAGAGGCTCCCACTGCTGTTTTTAAAAAACGTCGTCTGCTTTTCATTTTATGCTCTTTGAATTTCATCAATTTACCGGACATCTATTCCCTTGTATTCCCTTAAGTTACTACACAATGCAGGATAAGTCCCACCCGTTCTGGTTCTGTTTGATTATCGGCCGCATAAGTTTGGTATTTTATCAAAAAGACCAACCTGAGTAATCAAAAGCAGAAAAATTACACAACCACCTGATGTAAAGGAATTTTTACCGAGACAACATTTGGTTATCTGGCCTGAAAGTTCGAACAGCACTGGGTTTTCAGACACGCCACCAAAAATACCGTCCAAAATATCTGGGTCACACTCCGCGATAAGGAAAAAAGGGATCAGGCTCGATTAAAATCTAAGTCATCAAGCACCACGATATTGATTTTTATTCGAGATGGAGAGATAGTTATCAGTTGCGCTATTCGATCGAATCAGCAGTTTGCGGTTGCATATCCTGGCCTGAAGTATTTTTTTGAAGAGCCGCAAGAGTAAACGAAAATGTTGTTCCCTTTCCCGGCTTACTTTCGGCCCAGATATCGCCGCCGTGCCGCAGTATAATTCTTTTGACAGACGCAAGACCGATTCCGGTACCAGGAAACTTTTCCCTGTCATGTAATCGCTGGAAGGCGCCAAAAAGTTTGTCCGCACGGTCCATATTGAAACCAATGCCATTGTCGCGGATAAAAAATACCTGTTTACCTTTTTCCTCTCTTGCCCCGAATTCTATTCGCGGGGACTCTTTGTTAGCCGTAAATTTCCAGGCATTGTCAAACAAATTTTCAAGCACTACGCGCAACAATGCCTTATCGCCAGAAACGATTAAATTTTTACGAATGATACATTCTACATTCCTACCTGAATAATTTTGACGCATAACTTCGACCACATCTTTTGCTATCTGTGATAAGTCGACCTTTTCCTGGGTAAGCTCGCAGCTGGTGACCTGTGATAGTGAAAGCAAATCATCGATCAAGCTCCCCATATGAATAACGCTTTTATTTATGTGTGCCAGGTAGTCTTTACCGGTTTCATCAAGTTTACTGGTGTAATCTTCCGACAGCAGTTGGCAAAAACCGCTGACAGACCGCAATGGAGAACGTAAGTCGTGTGATACGGAATAGCAGAAAGCTTCCAGTTCTTTATATGACGCAAATAATTGCCTGGTGCGTTTAGCCACCATGTCTTCTAAATGCTCTCGATGCAGAATAAGTTCCTGTTCGGACTTTTTTCGTTCAGTTATATCACTCACCAACTCGAAAAAGCCCGTTACCTCGCCATATTCGTCTTTGTGCGGAATATACCGAGCCAGAATATATTTATCTGCTTCAGCCGGTATGGGAAAATGAGACTCAAACGTCACCGACTCGCCTTTCAGCGCCCGGTTAATGTGAGGTTTAATAATTTCAAATGCCTCTCTACCAATAATGTCCTGTACTGGTTTGCCAACAATATCCTCCCGGGACATGTGATACCAATTTTCATAAGACTGGTTAACGTACTGATAATTACAGTCCGCAGATATATCGGACATCAATACCGGCATTGCATCGGTGATTAGCTGCAGGTGCTTTTTCTGCCGTTCCAGTTCCCTGACTTTTTTATCCAGTTTTTTTGTCAGTGCTTCGCTGTGCATATGCTCCAGCACATCATCGCTTGATGAAGGTATATCCGGAATACTAAGCTTACCGCTGGCATGGTCTGACAATACTTCTTTTATAATGAGCATAAATCGACCGGGGTCTTCCGGTTTGATAACGAACCGGGAGGCGCCAAGGGACATTGCAAATCTCCGGTCATCTGCCCCCGTATAAGTGGCAGAATAAAAAATAAAAGGAATTTTACGTAATTCAGGATCTCGCTTGATTTGCCTGCAGAGTTCAAATCCGTCCATTTCAGGCATCATGATGTCTGAAACAATAAGATCGGGAGCTGAACGGCGGGCTTTTTCCAGCGCTTCAACGCCATTTACGGCGAAATCCACTTCATAGCCGTTTATCTGCAGCTGATCCACAAGCAGTACGCGAGCATCCTCAGTATCTTCCACGACAAGTATTTTCATGGGTTCTTTTCAATTGCCTGCCGAATCTGATCTATAACCAATGCCGGGTCAATGGGCTTCTCAACATACCCGTCACAGCCCGCATTAAGAAGTTTTTCCCGGTCTCCAGCCATGGCATATGACGTCATGGCCACCACCGGAATTGACTTTGTCGCATCACATTCGCGAATTTTATCCAACACCTCATAACCATTGATGTCAGGCAACTGGATGTCAAGGATAATAAAATCCGGTTGTTTTTCCATGGCCATTGCAAAACCTGACAATCCGGTATCCGCGTGTAACGTGTTGTATCCATTCAATTCCAGGATATCACTAATCAGGATTTTATTATCGTAGTTATCCTCAATAATCAGTGCCGTTTCCACAATAAAAGCCTATGCCAGCGCGTTGTCAATGACTTTTGGGACAGTCAGTGTCGCAGGAAATCTAATCCAGAAAACGCTCCCGCGGCCAGTTTCGCTTTCAACTCCAACCTCCCCTTTGAGCATATCCCGGGCAATTTTCTGTGTAAGGTAAAGTCCCAACCCGGTTCCCCCGGCTTTGACACGTAAATGAGAATCGATCCGCTCAAACGCGCTGAACAGTCGTGGCATGTCTTCTTTACCGATACCAATTCCGGTATCACGTACTGACAGTTTCACATTCGTGGAACTGCTTTCCGCTGACACATGAATACTGCCTTTCTCTGAATACTTTACCGCATTACTGAGAAAGTTAAGTAAGCATTGCAGAAGCCGTCTTCGATCACTGTTGACAACAATACCGCCTGGCACCTCGACTTGCAGAAGCAGTTTTTTCCTCTCAGCCTGTGTTTTAATATCGTTGACTGCTTCAGTGACAACATCATCCAGTGTAAATTCGGATACTTCCACATCAATTCGTCCGGATTCGATTTTAGACAAGTCTATAATATCGGTGATAAGCGCCAACAGGTGTTGCCCGGAATTATTGATTCGTGAGGCGTAATCTTTATATTTCTCATTTAAATCGCCGAATGATTGCCGCATCATCATGCTGGAAAAGCCAATGATCGAATTTAACGGCGTACGCAGCTCATGGGAAACGGAGGCGATAAACATTGACTTAAGGCGATCAAGCTCTTTTAACTTTTCGTTGGCTTCAACAAGCTCATAGGTACGCTCTTCAACCTTGTCCTCCAGCACATCGTGCGCTTTCTGGAGTTCCATTTCATGTTTTCGACGCTCGGTGATATCCCGAAGGCTGACAACTCTAGCGTGATACCCTCCGATATCAATACTTTTGGCATGTATCTCTACCGGTAATACAGCCCCCTTTTTCGTTTTAATACATATTTCATAGGGAGCTTCATATTCAGCAGCCATGTTCTCCAGCACGGTTTTTTGCGACCCTTGATCGACAAACTCAAGGATATTCCGGCCCACCAGCTCGTCTGAATCATAACCGGTGGTGTCTTTCGCGGCAGGGTTCACATCAAGAATCACGCCTTTGTCGTGAAAAAAGACCATTTCAAACGTACCGTGAAAGAACTGCGACAACCTGCGTTCACTCTCAATCAAAGCCTCCTGAATTCGTTTGCGTTCGGCAACTTCACTTCTTAATTCAATGTTTTTGTCAGACAACTCCAGGGTACGTTTGCGAACCTGGTAACGCAATATACTGCTGATTATAATAAACAACAGCAGCAACACCGCTGCCGCTTCACTGATCCATATCCAGTGTTTAGGGAACTCTTCCACCTCGATCTCAATCCAGTTTTTGCTGATGCGCAATCGTTCTTCGAGGGAGATTGTGTCAAGTGTTTTATTCAGAATACCGGGTAACAGAGGCCAGTCTTTACGAACGCCGAATGCCAGACCGGGGGAGCGAAAGCTCGTCGGTGCCGCTATTTTCAAATTGGTATAGTTATATTTTCTAATATTATACGATGCAGTTGCCGTTACCCCAATATAAGCATCGACCTTGCCGGTCGATACGGCATCCAGCCCCTCGTGAATGGAATCAACGACCAGCAACTGTACTTCAGGATAATCCACCCTGGTTAACTCGTGCGTCACATAGTCCTTTACAACGGCTACTTTTTTATCGTTAAAACTTTCGAGACCGCCCACAAAAGGGTAGTCTGAACGGGTAAAGATGACGATCGGATATCGAAAATAGGGTTCAGTAAAATTAAGGTATTGTTTTCGTTCATCGGTTGGGGTAATTGCTGAGAATACATCTATTTGGCCACGTCGAGCCAGTTCAACACTTTCACTCCAGGTTAGACCGGAAACCACCTGCAACGATATACCAAGACGCTGGTTTATAATTTTCACGTATTCAGATGCGATTCCGGAAAAATTTCCCCTTTCGTCGATAAACTCAACGGGCGCAAAATCAGGATCCACCGCCAATCGCATTTCCCTGTGATCTGCAAGCCAACGTTGTTCTTCTTCGGATAAGTCCACTTTCTGCTCTTCGACGGCTACACCGATTAAGTTCTGGATGGGAATCCACTTTGATAAAACAGACAGTTTTTCATGTTCTGGCAAAGCATTAAGCGCTTTGTCCAGTATGGATACCAGTTCCGGCCAGTCACTGCGCACGCCGATTCGCTGGCCGTTGGTTTGCATTTCGTAACCGGACGCTACTTTAAGGTTAGTAATACCGTGTTTACTCATTAAATAAGTGTTTACTCCGATGACCCCTACATAAGCCTCGGCATTACCACCAGCGACAGCCAACAATCCATCCAGCGGCGTTTCGACAAAGTATGGATTGATCTCTGGATGTTCTTCTGTGATGCGTTGGGATGACGAATATTCCCTTACGAGCGCAACGGTTTTATGATTTAAATCAATTGCGTTTCCAATGGAAGTGTTGTCGATCTGGGTCATAATGACCAACGGCGTTGGTATATAGATACCGGTAAAACCCAGAAAAGACTCTCGTTCAGGTGTTTTCACAGCCGTGGCGATGGCATCGAGTGTGCGTTCTTTTGCGCCTTCGATAATCTGCGGCCAGCTTAAATCGGGGACGATCTCGAATCGCAAACCTAGCGATTGTTCTAATTTTACCAGATAGTCCAATGCGACTCCCTGGTAGCTACCGTCATTCGCTTTAAAACTATAAGGAGCATAGCCGGCGTCCACGCCAATGCGAATGATGGAATGTTGTTTCAGCCAGGATTTTTCCGCGGGTGTAAATGACAGGGAATTTGCCGCTAAGGCAGGCACGATGCCTGAATTGACAAACATAACTGTCAACAACAAGGCAAGACCAACTAGCCTTATGCTCGAAAAATGACTAATTTTGATATAGTTACGCGAAATGACGTGACGCCCTCTGCATTAATCAAACGAGCAACGTGGTAACTAATTAATATAGCTAATATCTGGATTTTTGCTGTTGCACGTGCGATTACCACCCCAATTGTTAAAGTATTAGCACATACTGAAATTAAAATTAAATGCTAAATAGCTTTGCAACTAACATCTCATGATTGGGAGCTATTGCTCATGCCTATGCTGGACAGCGATTCCCAGCAGCGTGAAAAAAGACAACATCTTTTTAGCTACGTGGTCCCAGCTTATACTGCGGGTACAGCCCGGCATCATCTTTTCGTGATTGCGATGGACGCCAGCCCGGCTCGGGAGGATAGGGAAATAACTAAATGAAGATTGCCACCAACGGTTTATAAGTCAGATCAACAAGTTATATGGATCACCCACTGACAGGTACCACTCACCTCTGCTGTCGCAGCAGTTCCTGATGATTCAGTTACCTTGAATCAGGGCGTCCAGACACTTATGCAGGAAACCTTGCCAACCAGGCTAGTCATACGATGATAGCTCATACACACATCCGCATGGTCGGTCGATGCATCACAATATGTTGGTGGTTTTGGGTCAGTTGGTATCGAGCTTGATGATGACGTCCCTCCAGTCATCGGTAGTTGTCAACGGACAATGAGAATTATGTTCTAGCGCCTAGCCCCTTTTCACGTAATACTAACTATTGGGCACCAGCGGATCGGTGCCCTGGTCCAACTCGTCGCTATCGAAAACACCATCCCCATCACGATCAATCCCCATCCAGGTACCAGATCCCGGCGGCACACACATAAAGGTGAGTGTTTGATTATTCTGGTTCACCAGACTTCGTAACTCAAAATCTGTAACAACCTCATTCGCACGATCTGTCTGATAACTGCCATTGGCTTGCAGCAGCGCACCGCGGGCTTCGCCATCGACAATACCGTTAACGATCAGGTCGCATTCGCGACGTGGTGATGTAACTTGAGCCCTGCCTATCATTAAGTCAATGCGGTCGTGCACGTCCTGGCCACTGCTGGCAGCCAGGGTAACCTGTTGTCCTACGACCGGCACCAGTTCACTGTCCATAACCATCACAAAATCGACAACTTGCCCGCGTTTTTGGGCGTTGATTGAGGGATCGCTGTCAAAGCGGAACACACTGCCACTGAGGAAATGATCAACGGTATCCATGCCGCCATCGTGCATAAAGCCAAAACCCTTTATTTGATCGCCCATGAAGGGCGCGAGTGGTGCAAACTGCCCGGATACTCCAAACTTACCCACTTTCTGATATATGTTACGCAAATGGGGAATTTTAAATTCCTGTGAAATGTCAGGACCTTCCACGGAA
The DNA here is from genome assembly GCA_050117455.1 of Gammaproteobacteria bacterium. Lineage (GTDB taxonomy): Bacteria > Pseudomonadota > Gammaproteobacteria > SZUA-152 > SZUA-152 > JAKEGK01. The sequence goes on from JASFMT010000031.1 coordinate 7,761, forward strand.
GAAAGTCCGGAAGTACCAAAATGACCTTCGGCAATATTCAAAACATGACAATCGTTGCATTCGAACTGGCCCGGACCGGTCGTTTGCTCATTCATATAGATATTCCGTCCCAAAGATTGATTATTTGTTAAGGAATTATCCAGTGCACGGACAGGGTTAGGCGGATAGGTAATTGTTAAGGCGAATTCCGCAAATGCCTGCATGTCGGCGGCCGGTAACTCTGCCTCGGTACCCACGAGTTCAGGAAATGCCACATTAAAATCCTTAAAGGCACCAAGTTCAATACTTTCACCCGGTTGGGCGCTGGCACCGACCCGGTCACCACGCCAGTGCATTGGACCATTGCCCTTCAGACCACGCAGACTCTGTGTCGTCATGGGACCTTTCATGGGATGAAACACAGGATTCGGCGGTCGCAAAAGCGCGGGGATGGCAAACGGATTGGGATTGTTAACTTGCTCTGCATCGGGGTTGCCCAGATCCCACGCCAGACCGTCAAAATCACCAAATACATGACATAACCCACAGGATGAGTCACCATGACTGGAAAGCGAAGCATCATATAGAAAACGGCGGCCGTTAACCACAACGTCCGGTTCGGGATTAAACATCGTGGTATGCGCCACCTCGGTGTTAGAGACGCTATTCACCACAGAGACGCCATTATCAAAACGCGTCAACACATAGAGTTGATTGCGTGCCTCATCCAGCACAACACCGGTGGGCCCGCCAGCGGTAAGTTCAATGTGGGGAATCGTTAGCGGATCAAAAATATCATTTTCAAGCTGGGATGTGTCATACACGCCAATTTTTCCGGAACCAAATGCTGCTACATATAATGTACTACCATCGTTGCTAACTACCATGTCGACCGGATTGGCCAATGCGGCATCGCGCTCGACCTGGGTTCCAGGAAACGACGAGTAGTTAATGTGCTTGTTTAAATGCCGCGGCACTACACCATCACCGTTAATAACGGTTATTCGGCTTTCAGCAAAATGGCCGCGTACCGTTGTTGAGGTAATGCCCGGCCCTTCAAACCGTACATGGTTTAGCGCTTCGGTATTGGACACGTAAACAGCACCCGTGGCAGGATTGGTAACCATGTTATAAAGCACGGTACCCACGCCACTATGACGAACGCCCGTCGCCACCGGTGGATTCTGGGTGGCGTCTATTTCAAAAACGTCATAATCAGGTAAGGAAAGATTAACCTTTTCATCCCAGGGTTGCATAAAAATATCACTGGTACTGCCGGTACCATCTTCCCAATTGCTGCCATTGAATTTAAGTATCAACCCGGTATCGGGCTGTGTCAGGTTTTGTCCCGCATTCATAACCGGGCCCGGTTTATCAAGTGAGTCCTGTCCAATTGTCGTCGTTTGGTTACCCGACAAAAACACCGCCGCATATACCGTACTGCCATCAGGACTGACGGTCAGCGCCCGTGGCGTATCGCCAAAAAGGGTAATTACGGAAGCCGGTTCACCACCGATTGTACTGCCAATATTACTAGTATCGAAAACCCAGACATCGGCGCGGCCCACACCCGGCGTTGTTAATTGCGCATCGACAGGATTGTCGTCGGGACCATTTTGACCACGGTGCGCGGTAGTAATAAAAGCAAACTGACTGGCACCACCTGCAAATACGATGTCGCGGGGTTCGTCGCCCACCAGCAGGGTACGTACCACACGTGGTGGTGATACGCTGGTTTGCACAACGCTGACACTGTCTGATAAATGATTTACCACCCAAACCTCGGTACCGTTTACCGCGACGGCAACAGGTTCCATGCCGACCGGCACCGTAGCGCTATGCTGCAGACCACCGGTGGTAACAGAATATATTTCCAGGGAACTATTGGGTGTATTAGCAACGTATAGTGTGTTGCCATCATCGGAAAGCGCCAACGGGCGAACCTGCCCCGATTCAAAGGTTACAAATTCATCCGTTAGTTGTACCGGTGTTGCCGGGCCGTTACTCCCTCCTCCACCGCCCCCGCCATTGTTACAGGCAGCTACAATAAGACAGGCAAAACCGATGACGAAAGCCCGGAACACTGAAAACGGCATAGCAAATTCCTTAATAGTAACGAATTGTATAAGTTTACCAAGCCGGCTGTTTTAGGCAATCGATATTTCCTGACCTTTCATCAAATCTGTCATATTTCACAAAATTTTATCAATAAAAATTGCAAATAGAGAACACATTGATACAAACATTATCAACCTGGAGAATCCGAGGCGCATCTAACGCCTCGGATTCTTCTGTGATTGGGTGTATTTCGTCTTAAAGGGTTTTTAGAAATTCAATTAAGTCAAGTTTTTGTTCCGTGCTCAGGGTCACGCCGTATTCGTGCCCCAGGTTGGAATTACCGGGTAACGTCGTATCCAGCAAAGATGTTCTTTTACGGTCGACACTTTTGAACCCCACCTTTACTGGATCAAAGCGCCGCGAGCCCACAAAAAATGACGATTGCCGCTCGCTGGCGGGCAGTAATAATTCATAAAGATTTTGCACCGAACCATTGTGCAGATACGGTGCAGTCGCCCAAACACCTTCCAAAGGCGCGGCTCGGTAAGCGAGCAGGTTTTTGGGTGTATAAGGCGGCAACCCTGGTGCCTTTATACGATACCCAATGGCCGCGGCAACTTCAGCATCAGATAATGGCGGTTGAATGTTTCCCAACGCATTTTGTGTCGCGCTACCAACGAGAACACTTAACAAGACCGGCGCGGGTAATTCGGCAGCGCCCGTAAATGGCGATGGGAGCAAGGGGGCAAGGTGAGCCGTGGAGACGACACGCGTGGCAAAATTCATTGCCATGGCAGGATCCGTCCCTATTTCCTCCAGGGGAGTCATTTTAGTTTCTACAAACTGCACGCCAAACAGGTTCTCCTCGGCGGGCGTCATGGGGTAATTGCCATTGGCATCCCGCAGAGCATGACAATAGGCGCAACTGGGCTCATCACCACGAAACTCCGTATAAATGGCATAACCCCGCTCTGCGCTTTCCAAATCTATGCTGCCCAGATATTCTTCGGGCCACTTTGGCGCTGTTAATTTTCCGACCAGTTGCTCCAGGTAAATTAATTCTTCACCGCGAGCCGAGGTATTTCCAAACTGCGCAGGATCAATGAGGTCCACGGATCCAAAAACACCCAGCACTTCCCCCACATTCCGACCCAACGGATTGTTTGCCGATCCATTCCATTGCACCCAATCGTGGCGTGGCGTACCCCATAAATGCGGATAGCTAACCGGCGCGTTAGCCGGGTTAATATTTCCTGGATAATGCAAGTCGTCTCCGAATACTTCGTTCATAATTGCCCCGAATGCATCAAGACGCGCATACCCGTATTCAATGCCGGTAGTATCAATGTTTCTGGTTACAAATCCCCCCAGTTGCGGCTCGTAATCTTTTAACGCCTGGTACAGTTCGTCGAATTGATCCCAGTGACCGAACCCCAACACCCGTAGCGCGAAACGAAAAAATTTCGGCCTGTTATCCAGAGTCGCCTTTACCGCATCATGCAGGCTCTTAACAAAGCCATTGAAATCCGCAAGCGTCGGGCCGCCTTCCAGCCTGATTTTTACATCGTTGGCAACAATCTCATTGGTATGGCACGCAGCACACGTCATCCCGAGCCAGTCATCGCCATCAGCTACGGTTTCGATAGCAAATCCCACGGGCAACTGGCTGTTTGTGTTGTCGTCGCTGGAATCATCATCAAACAGATAATTGAATTTTCGAATATGCCTGCGGCTGGCAAACAGCTTTAAACCGTGTGCTGTTTCCAGGGCCAGATACCAGCGTAACGGAATAAGATAGGAGCCCTGTGGCGTCGTGTAAAAATCCTGTCGTTCATTTTCCGTCCACCCCTGATCCAAGTAGATGGTACGGCCAGAGGCTGATGCTGTACTTGCCGTACAGAAAATCAGCATAAGTGCAGCTATACAAATACCTATATGTTGTTTAGTTGTTATTTTGATCATAAATCGCTCCCTCAATTCATTTACTAACTTTCACCAGAATGACTGGCAGATAAAGCCGTTGAGCCTACCATATAATAGGGAGCCATATATCAAAATCAATGTAACTATTCACGTTGCAGAACATTTGCATTGTTTATTTTATGTGTAGCTGTTTACTTACTAAATAAACATCAAGCGTTAAAAACTGGTGGTCGGACACTCATTGGTTCGCAATAAGGAATGCCGGCAATCGCTCGGGCAGTTGCTCGAAAATTCTCTGAATGTGGTTCGTGGCCTATTTTCGAGCGTAAACAACAATTGAAACCGGCAAATAGATAGTGGTCGTAGCGATCAAGAGTAAACTTAACAATAAGCTCACCTGCAACCGGAACCGGCGATGAAATCGCGGTTCGTGTCCGCGGCGGTTCCAAACTAAAACGGTTGATTAGCCGCATCCCGAATGCGTGACATCTCCCTTCATGTGAAACCGAATCGCCCCTGAACCCTGGTGTGCTATTGCTGTGATTAACACCACCTATCAGGGCACATAAACCGCGTACTGCAGTAGTATCGAAGGTGATTGTGAAGATTGTGAATGGGTAGGGCAACATTGATTGAGGTCATTATTCAACAACCCGTCAAATTCAACAGTCCCGGCCTCCCATCCGTATAAAGCATCTCATGGAACGTGTTCAATACTTAGCCATCATCTGACCCCTGGTCAGGATGGGGCTGGTGGAATCCCGATAATTGCTTATCCCTTTTCCTGACACTGCTGCAAACATTGTTTCAGAAAATCCTGCGATTTGAGGTAAACTTCAAGTCGCATCGATTGAATTGGCTTGAAAATTGGCCGGGCCGGGTCTTTACTTTCCGTGGGTATCTCGAACCGTTAACAGGACCCTCATACCCAAGGTACGACATTTACGGTATTAAAACTGTAAAGCGCAGCCTCTTTACAATATAAATTTGTTCACGGGATATATATGCTGGACAGCATCGCGAAACTAATCAAAGTACTGAACGCCGAGGGCAGTCCCACGCAAATCAGTTTGGGCTTTGCCGCTGGATTGATCGTTGGGCTGACACCACTCTGGAGTTTGCATAATTTAGTACTGGTGTTCCTGGTATTCCTGTTCAGAGTAAATCTATCCGCCTTCCTGTTATCGTGGGTATTTTTCTCCGGCATCGCCTATCTTGCCGACCCTGCCATGGATCAGCTGGGCGCAGCGTTGTTGAGTTCCCAGGCTTTGCAGGACATATGGACCAGTATGTATAACCAGACGTTGTGGCGCATCACGCATTTCAATAACACTTTAACACTGGGTAGTTTTGTCGCCGCGGTAGTCATTGCAATACCGATGATTTTTATCAGCAACTTTATCATCCATAAGTATCGCTTACATATATTAGCCTGGGTGCGAAAAACAAGGATTGCACAGGTCCTGAAGGCCAGCCGCCTGTATCGCGTATATAATACGTTTTCGGGAGGTGACTGATGCTAAAGTGGATACGCCCTGCCGGCGCCATCGTTTTCCTGGTGCTGATAACCGCAATCGGATTATCCTGGTGGTTACTGGCCGACTGGCTGTTAAAAGCATCCATCGAATCCGGCGGCACAAAAATCGTCGGCGCCCGGGTGGAACTGGCCGGCGCGGATTTAACCTTTTCGCCATTGGGTTTCCACCTGGAAAATCTGCAAATCACCAACCCAAGGCAGCCGATGCAGAACATGGCACAGTTTGGGAAAGTCACCGGCTCCCTGGAGTTAAAGCCCTTGCTCATGGGGCAGGTAATTATCGAAGAAATGTCGGCAACGGGAGTACGCTTTAATACCGAGCGCAAAACGTCCGGCGCATTACCGAAGAAAAAAGCCGAAACTAAATCACAACAACCGGGATCCGAAAAATCAAAACTGGATTTCGATGCAGCCAAAGACAAACTACCCAGCGTCGATGAGATTCTTGAAAAGGAGCCCATCACGACCCTGGAAAAAACCAAAGCGTTCGAAGAACGCATAAAAACGGAACGCGCGGAATTTGAAAAAAACCTCGCGTCGCTACCGGACGCGGCAAAAATAAAACAACATCAACAACATATTCAGCAACTCACTGAAAGCAACATTAAGTCACCTGAAGAATTAAAACAGAGAAAAGAAGACCTAAAGCAACTGAAGAATGAAATACGCGCCGACCGTGACGCGCTGCAAAGCGTACGCGACCAGCTCAAAAACGCCAAAGGAGAACTCAACCGGCAATACAACGAGTTGAAACAGGCACCGGCTGAGGACTGGAACCGGATTCAGTCCCGTTATGGCCTGAATGCGACCGGCGCCGGCAATATAACCGGCCTGTTGTTTGGAGACAATGCGCAAACCTGGCTTAGCCGCATACTTACGTGGTCGCAGCAAGCACAACGGCTGCTACCCAGTGGTGGAGATACGCCACAGCCCGTCAAACCACAACGCGGTTCCGGCCGTTTCATAAACTTTGCCACCGCCAATCCCCTGCCCAATTTCCTGATACGCAAGGCCAAGCTTGGATTACAAATACCGGCGGGCAACATAGACCTGGAAATCAATGATGCTACCCATCGACCCGATATCCTGGGCCGCCCCATGCGTTTGCATGCCGCGGGCAACAAACTGCAAAGCGCCGACAGCATTAAAATCGACGGAGTGATAGATCACGTCAAGCCGGATTCAGCCAAAGACACCATTAACTGGTCGCTCACTGGCTACAAAATGGCGGATGTTTCCATTTCCAAAAGCAGTGCGCTGCCGCTAACCTTAACCAGTGCTCTCGCCAATTTCAAAGGCGAGTTTGAAATAGCAGGTGGTAAACTCTCCGCCAATGTTGATGCCGGATTCAACAACACAAAATGGAGCAGCACGGCAACGGAAGGCTGGCAAGGCCGCGTCGCCAAATCCATAACATCCATTAATCGGTTTAACCTTGACGGCGAACTGCAGGGCAGCCTCGCCTCCCCCAGTATCTCTTTGCACTCCGACCTGGATGACCAGTTAAAACAGGCGGTGGCCGGGCAACTTAAAACGGCGCAAAGTGAACTGGAAAGCAAGTTCAAAGCCCGGCTTAACGATGAAGTATCGTCGCTGGCAGGCCCGCATAAAGATCAGCTCGCCTTCCTCACCAACAAGGAAACCGCCCTGGATCAACGCATCAACAACCTGGACGAAATGCTCAAGGCTGAACTTAAATCCGCCGTGGACACCAAAAAACAGGAAACAAAAGATAAGCTCAAGGACAAGCTGAAGGGACTTCAGTTTTAACCGCTGATTTGCAATAAGGGATAACGCCCCTTTTTTGCAGATAAGCCGCGATGGCCTCAATTAAAACCGTGTTTCCATCAACTTAATAGTAGACGGCAACTTTACCCTGAACAGGTAATTGGTGTAGTGCCAGCAGGTCTTTATAAGCCCTCTGCAATTAAGCGTAAGTGGTTTAGTCTGGGTCTGCAATATTAACTCACCAATACCCACATTCATTTCCGTCTGTTTTTCTTACGGCTTTCGTCGTAAAACTAAAGCCTAAAATACCGCGCCAAACTAATATAAAACATTAGTTGATGTCCGATGATTATTCGAGGCTCGCCTCGTTAACCGCGATTGATTCGCCGTAGCTAAAAATCCTGCCGTACACCGACGGAAATCCGCTTCTCTCCCGTTAACTGATTGTTAGGGCCGCTCTAAAAGCATTCAGCCTGCATTCAGCTACATATGTCGAGGCAAGGTATCGTGCGTACGACAGGCGCCGGCAACAATAACGCATATAGGAGGTAGATATGCAATTCAAAAGCTTACCGGGTATCGCATTGATCATACTGGTTTTCAGTTTATCGGCATGCCACCCTCCGCATGACGAGGCCTATTACGACAGGAGTTATATTGCGTCCGGCGAATATCAGTATATCGATTACGCTTTCCGTCCATATGAAACGTATCGAATAGAACTGGTCACCTATTCCGGTGATGCTGACGTCGCAGTGTTCAATGAATACGGTGAAATGGTGGTTTTCTCGGACGAATATTCAACCCGGACGGATGAAGTCATCTTCACTGCCGGCAATGTCAACTATCAAATTGAAATTTACGGCAATTATGGTAGTGATTACGACTTATATATCGAACAACTTCCCTACTATGACACCGGATTAAGCACGGACACGGATGGCATAGAGTTTGTCATCGACAGCAATGCATTCACCGGCGATATTTATTCCCCCCTGGCCACCAGATCGTTCGAGGTTAATCACGAATATAATGCATTAACCATCACGCCAGCGCCTGACCGTGTCTGGCTGGCTACCACCCCCACTGGCACTATTTACAACTCCCGCGGTAGTACGACCGTTTCCGCGACTATACTGGAGACCCCTTCGCCCGCCGCA
>JASFMT010000032.1:0-15976 GCA_050117455.1 Gammaproteobacteria bacterium
TTCCTCATAAGCCAAGCTTGAAGTGCCGCAACCCGCTGCAGCTGCCAGCAGCACCAGTATCGCCAGTCGTACGATCACCTTTCCCTGTTGATATCGCGTCATATCCTGTCGGCTCAAAAAAGTTAGAATCGTCTGGTTATCGGCGTTATGATGAACGCCGCTTCATTAACTCTGTCACATTCTTTGTGATAAAAAAAGCAAAGAACCTGGTACCTCTGCGATTACAGGTGAATAAATACCATGCTGGCTGACACGGTTGTCGCTGCAATAATAAGTTACGTGGTCATGTTAGCTGCGGTGTACTGGCACCGGGTGCGCCGGTTTCACGTGCCGGTCATGATTGGCGTGATAATTTTTGATCTGCTGATGCCGTTTTATCTCTATGCCAACCGCGACTGGAAAACCCGCCTCATTGATGATGGGGATATTCTGTCGTTTTTGGTGTGGACTCATTTTGGATTACTGATTGCGTTATTCGTGCTGTACTTCATCCAGGTATTCGCGGGAAAAAAATTACTGGCAGGTGATAACAGTGCACGGCCGGAACACAAAAATGTTGCCAAGGGAATTTTGCTGGTGCGTGCGTTGGTGATTCTCAGTGGCGCTCTGCTGTTACAGCCCGAGCACGGCAATTAGGTGGGATTGACGGGAAGAAAGCACGTGGTGTGCTTTCTTCCCGTTGTTTCTTTATTAGTGGTTCGACAAAAAAACCATCACAAACCAAATTAGCCCTTTCTTTTCTTTTCAATCATGTCGTGAATCAGCGGTGTCAGGATAACTTCCATGGCGAAGCCCATTTTACCGCCGGGTACCACGATTGTGTTAGGACGAGACATGAATGAATCGTGGATCATGTTCAGCAGGTAAGGGAAGTCCACGCCGGTATGTTTCGGATCCCTGAAACGGATCACCACGAAACTTTCGTCCGGGGTGGGAATGTCACGGGCAATAAACGGGTTGGAGGTATCCACCGTGGGCACCCGCTGAAAGTTGATGTGGGTGCGTGAAAATTGCGGCGTAATGTAATTCACGTAGTCGGCCATGCGGCGCATAATGGTGTCGACGATGGCTTCCGCGGAATAACCCCGTTGGGCGTTGTCGCGGTGGATTTTCTGAATCCACTCCAGGTTAACGATGGGCACCACGCCGATGAGCAGGTCCACCACTTCGGCAACGTTGACGTCCTCGGTTTTAACCCCGCCGTGCAATCCTTCGTAAAACAGCAGGTCAGTGTTTTCCGGAATATCTTCCCACGGTGTAAATTGACCGGGGCCCAGGTTGAGGTGCTGGTAAGGTTCGGCTTCTTCCTCGCTGTGCAGGTAGTAACGGCGCTTGCACATGCCGGTTTCGGCATACTGGGCGAAGGTTTCCTGCAACTTGTCGAAGACATTGGCTTCCGGCCCAAAATGGCTGATGGTTTTGCCCTGTTCGGCGAATTTGGCGATCGCCTCTTTCATCGCCTGGCGGTCATAGGCATGGTAACTGTCCCCCTCGATGACCGCGGGCACCAGCTTTTCACGGCGGAAAATGTGCTCGAAGGCGTTTTTTACTGTGGTGGTACCAGCCCCGGACGAACCGGTAACAGCAATAACGGGATGTTTTACAGACATGAGAAAGATCTCCTAAAGTTGCTACAATATAAATTCTTTATAATTTATTGATTTTGTTGTAGTTGCGCGCTGCAATCGTCCTGGCTCGGATGGCTCCGGTGGTCGGCGGATGACCTCCTGTCAGGGGAGACGATTGCGCAGCTGCCTGTATTGGCCTTATTGATTTAATTGGTTTTTTGCCGGGAAGAATGCCAATATCCGGCCCGATCCAGATCGAACCGCGAATAATAACGGTTTCCGGGGCGGGATAAAAGCTAAAAAGCGACGGCGGCGCGGTGGCGCCGGGGAAGGAATGATCCGGTGGATTTATTGCGGCCATTGAATGGCCTCTTAGCCTCAGGAAAACAATAAGTTAGTGAAAATCCCGGGATAGATTTTCCAGCACCATGTTTTCCATCCAGACGTAGGCTTCGTCCGCGCCGGTCTGGTTGAACATCACCATTAACACCACCCATTTCAGCTGACTGAGATCGATCTCGTCGGTTTCCAGCGCCATGGCGCGATCGATGATGTGTTCGCGGCTGGTCGCGTCGATGACACCCATTTGCTCCAGGAAGTGTAGAAATCCCTGGCATTCGACGTTCAGTTTCCGGGCTTCGGTGGGGTGAAAAGCGCGTACGGCGTTGCTGACGCCGGCAGTGGATACGGAAGCGTCTTCGTCCTGTAACCGGACCAGGCCTTCCAGCCAGTCGAATGCCTTGGCAATGTGGTTTTTGCCAAATCCCGCTTCGCGCAGTAATACTTTGAGTTCTTCGGGATCCGACTGGTTGGCGCTGTCTTCATCGATGTAGTTCTCGAAGAGATACATCAATACATCGAAAACACTTTGTTTCATTGAAAAGTCCTTTACTTAGCGACGGGAATATAACCCGCCCGACGAGGTCACGAGCCCGCTTAGCTCCAGTTCCACCAGCATGGAGGAAATGGCCTCCGGCGTCAATTGCGATCTTTGCACCAGGGTGTCGATGGATAGCGGTTCAAAGGCCATGCAGTTCAGCAATTGTTGTTGCTCGGCACTGACGCCGGGAGACTGCTCGCCCGTCAAATTATTATCCTGCTGCGCATTTTTAACAGTCGGTTGCGATTTTACCGGCTGCCATTGGCCGATGACCGGTGCCAGTTCCTGTAATACATCGTTGCCGGTTTCCACCAGCTTGGCGCCCTGCCGGATCAGGTGATGGCAGCCTTTCGCGAGGGGATTGTGAATGGAACCGGGAATGGCGAAAACTTCCCGCCCCTGTTCCATGGCCTGTTTGGCGGTAATAAGAGAACCGCTTTGCAGGGCGGCTTCCACCACCAGTGTGCCGGTGCTCAAGCCACTGATTATACGGTTGCGGCGGGGAAAGTTGTGCGCCAACGGCCGGGTACCCGTCGGATACTCGGACACCAGCGTACCGTCAGCCACGATTTGTTGTGCCAGTGAACGATTTTTAGCCGGATAAACAATATCCAGACCGGTGCCGGTGACCGCGACCGTCAGGCCGCTGCCGGCCAGGGCGCCGCGATGGCTTTCGGTATCGATGCCTCCCGCCATGCCGCTGCTGATAATCAGGCCGGCTTGTGACAAATGGCGGGCGAATTCATAGGCGGTTTCGCGGCCGCCGTGACTGGGGTTGCGGCTGCCCACCATCGCCAGCTGCGGGTAATGCAGCAGTTCCGGATCCCCCTGGATATACAGCAATACGGGAGGATCACTGATTTGCCGCAGTTGCGCAGGGTATCCCGAAGAGGTCAGCGGAATAATATGGCAGTGGTTCTGCGATGCCCATTGCAGGTCACGGTCGATGGCCTCCCAATCCGGATCAACCAGATCGTGGCGGGTTTTGTCGCTGAGTTTGATATGGGCAAACAAGGTCTTTTGCTGCGGGCCTAACAAATCCAGCGGGTCAATTTGTTGTTCCAGCAACGATTGCAGGGTGGCGGGTCCAAAACCGCTGGCATGATGCAGCACCAGCCATTGTTTGAGCTGGTGTTCATTAAGATCCTGTTGATCAAACGTCGGGGCAGTGGATTCAGTGGTCACGGTTTTATGCGGTGGTAAATAAAACGCATGATACCGGGTTAGGTAGAACAGGAAAATGGTCAAATCACCAGTTTGCCGGTTAAAGATTGCAATGACGATTAGAAAGTTGACATCGTTGGAAGGGAGAGGCGCGTAGATGAACTGAACATTTCAACGCAAAGACGCCAAGTCGCAAAGATTTTATAATTTTTTTACTTTGCGCCCTGGCGTCTTTGCGTTTAAAAAAATGGTTGGATTTATTGGCGACTATACCGGCACACTGACTGCCATCATCGAATGCCCGTGAGGCATCCGGCGGCTGCAGTCAGGGATTGCGGACATAATCGTAAAGGCGCATGTCCCGTTCCGATTCCATGACCATGGCGTAACTGAGTTGATCGAAGGAACGGATGACCATGACGATGCCGGCCCGTACATCCGGTAAGGTTATGGTTTCCCCCTTTTCACCGGCGCGCGGATCGCGTACCTTGTCGCCCGATTGAAAGACCGCCAGCACGTGTCCGGTTTCGATACCGTCGGATTCGCCGCGGTTGATCACAACCGTCTGGTATTGTCCCACGCGCGCAACGCCATCGACCACATCAATGATTTGTCCGTCCACGGGATTTTCCGGCGGATGAGGGATAAAAGTCTGGTCAAAACCGTAATCACGCTTGGGTAGCAACCGGTCACCGATAATCACTTCGCGGGTGGAGTTGGTTATTACCAGCGTTGAAGGATCACCAAACTTTTTCACTTTGGCATCGGCGACTTGAATGGCTTCATAGCCCAGAATATCACCGGGACTGGCACCGGGGTTACGGTAGGGGTCACCGATGCGAATGATGGTGAATTCCGTGTCACCACCGGCCACCAGGCCGCGCACATAGATGATGTCTTCCTTGCCGGCGATCAACCGGCCTTCTTCACTGGCGACGATGTATGCGGCGTTTTCTATTTCCCGTTCGGAGACCACGCGGGGGTGGCCCAGGAACTGCTCAATGGAGTTGAGCGGGATGGTGGAAATGGGCGTGTCTACCCGGGTGGCGCGCACTTTGGGTGACATTTTGACCGTGGGTTGGCCCCGGTCAACTTTCAGCATCGGGCGGCCGCTTTCATCGTAAACCAGAGATACCACGTCACCGGGATAAATCAAATGCGGGTTTTTAATTTGTGGATTGAAACTCCACACTTCCGGCCAGCGCCACGGCGTTTCCAGAAAACGGGCGGAAATGTCCCACAACGTATCACCCTTAACAACAACATATCGGTCCGGATGATCGGGCCGCAACGCGACTTCGTCCGCAAACGCTGTTCCCAGCAATATACATCCCAGTAAACCCAACAGCAGCTTTCTCATGTACATCATGTTCGTTCAGACCATCGTGAATGAAATTAATTTCGAGTGTAGTCGAATCCCTTTAGCGGCACCAGCTACCGATTTGATCTTCGGGTCATCGTGACCATTGTTCGTCCAGTACACCCTATGGTGGTGGTTTGGAAAAAATGGAAAGATAGCGTCCCTGCAACACATTCCAGGTAGACAAATTAGCGGTCTATAATGGCGTAACTTAAATTTTTGCGGTGTCAAATTCCGAGAAGCTTGTTGAAATACCGGTCTTTACCCCAATTTGAACAATGAGTGCCCATTTTCTGGCAGTGTGATGGGTATCGGCATAGCGGATTTTTCCATAATCGATAGTCAATTCACGGCTATAACGGCAGGCGTTTACGACGCGGGCACGGTACAATAGACTCTTATAAGGTTGAAATATAACCCAAAATCTTAAGGTTATTAAGCGTCGTTTATCAGTAAATTTTGACAGAGTTCACAATGGCACTATTAAACATTTTACATTACCCCGATCCGCGCCTGCGCAAAAAAGCGCTGCCGGTGGAAAATGTCGATCAGGATATAACCCGGCTGGTGGATGACATGTTGGAAACCATGTACGACGCGCCGGGTATCGGCCTGGCCGCTACCCAGGCCAACATACAGAAAAGCATCATTGTCATTGATATCTCGGAAGACAAATCGCAGCCCCTGTGTTTTATCAATCCTGAAATCATTGACAGCGGCGGCGAAGAAGAAATGGAAGAAGGTTGCCTGTCGGTGCCGGGCATCTATGAAAAAGTCAAACGCGCCGATCACATTAAAGTACGGGCGCTGGACAAGCACGGCGAATCGTTCGAAATGGATGCCGGTGGTTTGTTATCGGTCTGTATCCAGCATGAAATGGACCACCTTGAAGGGAAACTGTTCGTGGATTACCTCTCGGACCTAAAGCGCCAGCGAATCCGCAAGAAACTGGAAAAAATCCGCCAGAAAACCCTGTAATATCCAGCGCTACCCGCAACGAATCATTATCGGCAGGACAAACAGCGTCATCCCCGCGATTCATTGACGTCATAAATATCCCGCAACCGGGGCAATGCGAACAACGCCATCGGTTATACTGGCGATACCTGTTAGATTAGACATTAATCCATTGGCTCAACCATAAATCGATATATGCCCCAGGCGCTTAACATTATCTTTGCCGGTACGCCGGAATTTGCGGCGGTCAGTTTGCAGGCGTTGATTGAATCACCATACCGGGTGGTTGCCGTTTACACGCAACCGGACCGCCCCGCCGGTCGCGGCCGCAAACTCAAACCCGGCCCGGTTAAACAACTGGCCCTGCAACATGATTTGACCGTGTTGCAACCTGAGTCACTAAAGGACCCGCAAACTCAGCAGCAACTGGCCGCCTTTAATGCAGACCTGATGGTTGTGGCGGCTTATGGTTTGTTGTTGCCCAGGGCGGTGCTGACCATACCGCGACAGGGATGCCTCAATGTGCATGCTTCGTTATTACCGCGCTGGCGAGGCGCCGCCCCCATACAACGAGCGATTTTGGCGGGCGATCGGGAAACGGGCATCACCATCATGCAAATGGATGCCGGCCTGGATACCGGTGATATGCTGCTAAAACACACAACGGCGATTGATGCGGCGGACACCGCGCAGACCCTCCACGATCGACTGGCGCATATTGGAGCAGATGCGCTACTACAAACACTGCATCTACTTGTTGAAGGCAACATCGAACCGGAAAAGCAAGATGACGGGCAGGCAACCTATGCTGAAAAAATACAAAAATCCGAGGCCCGGATCGATTGGCGGCAAAGCGCGTTCAATATTCACCGCCAGGTGCGGGCCTTTAATCCCTGGCCGGTGGCGCAGGGAAAGATGGGGGATAAAACAGTGCGTATCTGGGAGGCGGAAGTCGTACCGCAACCGGTATCGAAAACCGATGACGCGCAACCCGGTGCCGTGGTTGCCGAATCCAGGCAGGGGATCGATGTTGTGACCGGCGATGGCCTGTTAAGAATCAAACGGCTGCAGTTACCCGGGGGTAAACCGGTAGCGGCGGCGGATTTTATCAACGCCCAAAGCCTGCAGGGCAAAGTCTTTGACAGCGACGTTTAACGGGTAGCCGGCCTTCAATTGCATGATACTCTTTCATTCCATTAAACGATGTCTTCCATGAATGTCCGCGCTGTGGCGGCACTGGTGGTCACCGATGTTACCGGCAACGGACGATCACTACCGGATGCACTGGCAGCGCATAATAACCTCGTGACCGATAGCCGGGAACAGGCGTTGTTGCAGGAAATCAGTTATGGTGTAACGCGCTGGTGGTGGCGGCTGGACGCCGTCATTCAGCAATTGCTGGATAAACCCCTGAAGGCGAAAGACGCCGATATTAAGCACCTGGTCATGGCCGGTTTGTATCAGCTCGAGTTCATGCGCATTCCCGATCATGCCGCCGTTGCCGAAACGGTTAATGGCTGTGTGGCACTGAAAAAAAACTGGGCGAAAAAACTCGTCAATGCAGTGCTGCGCAACTATCAACGCAAGCACTCGGAAATTGATCAGGCGCTGCGAGATAAACCGGTTGCCCACTTCAGTCATCCTTCGTGGTTACTGCAGCAACTGCAATCAGCCTGGCCCGAACAATGGCAGGAAGTGGTTAACGCCAACAACGAAAAGCCACCCATGGTGCTGCGGGTTAACCGGTTGAAGAACAGCCGCGATGAATACCTCAAGCACATGCGGGACGGTGATCTGCAAGCCGACGAATTATCGTTTAACGATTGCGGCGTTGTGTTACACCAGCCCGTGACCGTGGACCGGTTACCGGGGTTTGCCGAGGGTTGGGTGTCGGTGCAGGACGGCGCCGCGCAACTGGCGGCGGAATTATTACAACTTGAGGCGGGCCAGCGGGTACTGGATGTTTGCGCGGCACCCGGTGGGAAAACCGCTCATATCCTGGAACGGCAACCAGCGCTGAAAGAGGTGGTGGCGGTCGATAACGATCCGCAGCGGCTGGCCAGAGTGAGCGATAACGCCCGGCGCCTGGGGTTGTCCGCGACACTGGTGAATGGCGATGCAACCCGGCCGCAGCTGTGGTGGGATGGGGCAGGGTTTGATCGCATCCTGCTGGATGCTCCGTGTACGGCCAGCGGGGTGATCCGCCGCCACCCCGATATCAAGCACCTGCGCCGTGCCGCCGATGTCCCGCAACTGGTGAATTTACAACGTAATATTTTGGCTGCGGTCTGGCCCTTGCTGGAATCAGGAGGTATGCTTTTATATGCAACGTGCTCGGTTTTACCATCGGAAAACGCAGACCAGATTGGTGACTTTATCGCATCCCACCGGGATGCACAGTTGCTATCGATAAAGGCGCAATGGGGGACAGAACAGCCGGCCGGCCGCCAGTTATTACCGGGGCAACACGGCATGGATGGCTTTTATTACGCATGTATCCAGAAAAAATAACAATTCATCGCCCGGATAATAACAAGCCCATGAGGGGAGGGATTAGCCGGCAGGCGCGCAGGGCACTGGCAGTGGTTTTGTTGCTGCTGGTAAGCGCCAGTGTGCAGGCGGCCGGGTTCGTGATTAATCACGCGGAAATTGTCTTAAGTGACAAGGTTTACCAATTGAACGCCCGGCTGAGTTTTAATTTCAGCAACGATGTGATGAATGCCATCGAGAACGGTGTACCTATCGTGGTTAACGTGGATATCGAAATTCTCAGTCCACGGCGGTACTTCTGGGATGAAGAGGTGGCGTCACTGGAACAGCGCTATCAATTACAGTATCACGCGCTCAGTGAACAGTACCTGGTTCGCAACCTGAACAGTGGCGCGCAGTATACGTTTTTTTCACTGACCGCCGCGTTGCAGCAGATCGGTAACATTGATCATTTGCCCATAATTGACCAGCAATTACTGGTGGATAAGGCGGAGGAAAAATATTATGCACGTCTTCGCGTGGCGCTGGGCGTCGACAATTTACCGGTACCATTACGGTTAAACGCGCTGGTGTCTCCCAGCTGGTGGCTGGATAGTGAATGGTTTGAGCTGGAACTCTAAGACAGCCATGCTAAACATTATGTTATTAATCGAGAGCCTTTAAGCCAATGTCCCAGGTGACATTACTGTTAAAACGGATTTCCGACAGCTTCTTCCCCGTGCTGGCCATGGGGTTGTTCCTGGTGCTGTCCCTGTCGTTGTTAAGTGCCGCCACGGAAAACTCCTTGCAGTTTGGCCGCCTGCACCTGGTGCTGGTAGTAATCAATGCCCTGGGTTTGATCGTGCTGGTAGGGCTTATCGGCGTCAACTTTATCCGCATGATACGCAATTACCGCCGCAACGTGGTGGGTTCGCGGTTGACGGCGCGCCTGGTGATCGTGTTTGTCATCCTGGCGGTGGCGCCGGTATCGGTGGTGTATTACTTTTCGCTGGGGTTTTTGCAACGGGGTATTGATAGCTGGTTTAATGTGCGGGTTGAAGGCGCCATGGAAGATGCGCTTGAACTCAGCCGCGCCTCCCTGGACTTGCGCATTCGTGAGTTACTGAAGCAAACCCGGGGCATGGCGGAAAATCTCTCCGATGTGCCTGATGCCACCGTGCTGTTGAACCTCAATGACCTGCGCAGTGAAAGCAATGCCTATGAGCTAACGCTGTTAACCGACACCGGCCGCGTTATTGCCTCCAGCAGTGCCGATACCACGGCAATTATTCCCAGTCAGCCGGATGACGTGATTCTTTCCCAGGTACGCAGTAATAAAAGCTATGCGGGCCTCGCGCCGGTGGGAGACCTGGGGCTGCAAATTCGCGTTGCCGTTGCCCTGGATTCTTTCGAGGCACCGGCGCAACAGCGGGTTCTATATGCGTTGTATCCCGTTGCCGACCGCATCAGTTTGCTGGCGGATAGTGTGCAGTCCGCTTACAGTCAGCATAAGGAACTGGTTTATTTACGGGAGCCGTTGAAAAACAGTTTTACGCTCACCCTGTCGCTCGTGTTGCTGGTGAGCCTGCTGACCGCCATCTGGGCGGCGTTCTTTTCCGCGCAGCGACTGGTGGCCCCGGTCAGGGTGCTGGCGGTAGGTACCCGGGCGGTGGCGGCGGGTAACTATGATAAAAAGCTGCCGGTAACCAGCAATGATGAACTGGGTTCTTTGGTGCAATCGTTCTCCGATATGACCAACAAGATTTCCCTGGCCCGTGACGAAGCCCAGCGCAGTAAAGAGCAGGTGGAGCAGGAGCGCGCTTACTTGCGGGCGGTACTGGGTCGTTTGTCATCGGGGGTATTAACCCTGGACCGTGATTTAAAGATACGTGTTGCTAACAGCGCGGCCAGCCAGATTCTGGAGATCGACATGGATCGCACCGTTGGCAGCCGTCTGAAAGTGGTGCAGGGCTATGGTCCCCATCTTAAGGAATTCGTCGACGTGCTTAAACGCAACCTGATGCTGGATCAGGCGGACTGGCATGAACAGGTTACCGTGCGGCGCCGGCGTGGTAACCGCATTTTGATCTGCCGCGGCGCCATATTACCGTCCGATGACGAGAACCGTGCCGGCTACGTGGTGGTGTTTGACGATGTCACCAACCTGGTACAGGCCCAGCGCGAAGCGGCGTGGGGTGAAGTGGCGCGGCGCCTGGCCCATGAAATCAAGAATCCGTTGACGCCCATTCAGTTGTCGGCGGAACGGTTGCGCAAGAAATACCTGAACCGCATGAAGCCGGAAGATGCCGAAGTGCTGGAGCGTTCCACCCATACCATCGTGCAGCAGGTGGAAGCCATGAAAGAAATGGTCAAGGCGTTTTCCGAATATGCGCGGGTGCCCAAGCTGCAGTTGCAACCGCTGGATATTGAAACGCTGATTAACGAAGTGATGGACCTGTATCGCGATGACGAGTCCGACGTGAAGTTTACCGTGAGCATTGATTCGGAATTGCCGCCGGTCAAGGCTGATGCCGGGCGCATCCGCCAGTTGCTGCACAACCTGATCAAAAACGCTATCGAGTCCACCCGCGGCCGTAAAGATGCCAAGATTCTAATCAGCGTGGAACACATTGTTCATGCCGCGCATGATCTGGTGGAACTGCGCATCGTGGATAACGGGCCGGGTATTCCCGATCAAATGATAGAAAATTTATTTGAACCCTATACCACAACCAAAACTAAAGGTGGTGGTCTGGGGCTGGCCGTGGTTAAACGTATTGTCGAAGAGCATTCGGGTACCGTGTTCGCGGAAAACCGCCACGAAGGCGGTGCCTGTATCGTGGTGAGGTTACCGGTTTCCAGTCATGACACCGGGGACAACCGTCCCGATAATCTTCGGGCACAGGCTTGAATGATGAATCAAATCCGATGTTGTGACACGAACCTGGCGTAGATTAAACAATGGCGAAAAATCCTTTAAAGTCACGCATACTCGTTGTCGATGACGAACCGGATATCCGGCGTCTGGTGAGCGAGATCCTGGAAGATGAAGGCTATTCGGTCGTTGTTGCCAAAGATGGCGCCAGTGCCCGCGGCGCCATTAAGAGCCGCACCCCGGATCTGATATTGCTGGATATCTGGATGCCGGATGTTGACGGCATTACCTTGTTGAAAGAGTTCATCGAATCTCATCATCTGCGTTGCCCGGTCATTATGATGTCCGGTCACGGCACCGTGGAAGCGGCGGTGGAATCCACCCGCCTGGGCGCGTTTGATTTTATAGAAAAGCCTTTATCGCTGTCCAAATTACTGGTCACCGTGGAAAGCGCCCTGGAAAGTGGAAAAGCCACCGTGAGCCACAGTATTACCCGCCACGATGTGTTGCAGCCGGTGGAAATCGTCGGCAAAAGCGACACGGTAAAAAAATTACTGGAGCAACTGGATCGTTGCACCAAACATGATATTACCGTGCTATTGACGGGCGAACCGGGTACCGGTAAAAACCGCTGTGCCCGTTACATTCATTCGCGCAGCGGCCGAAGCCAAATGCCCTATGTGGAATTGCGCACCGCCGATATGTCCAGCCGCCGTCACCGCGAGACCACCGAGTTGTTACTGGGTGTGGATAATACATCGGTTAGCCACAAAGGCTGCCTGGAACAGGCCATGGGTGGTACCTTGTTTATCGATGATGTCGCGGAACTGGACGACGCCATGCAGACGGCTCTCTATGGTGCGCTCACCGGTGGTTCCATTTACCGTGTTGACGGTGATCAACCCATTGATGTGGACGTGCGTGTTATCGCCGCAACCCGTTATGATCTGCAACAGGAAGTGCGCGCCGGCCGGTTTCGCGAAGATTTGTATCACTACATCAACGCCTATCCCGTGCGTTTGCCACCGTTGCGTGATCACAGCGAAGATGTCCCGGAGTTACTGCAATATTATGTTGGCGTATTTTCCGATAAGGAAAAACTACCCTACCGTAACTTTTCCGTTGCCGCCCAAAACCGGTTGCGTCATTATGCATGGCCGGGCAACGTGCTGGAGCTGGAAAACATTGTGCGGCGTCTGCTACTGGCCGGTGGCGATCTCCACATCGATGTCGGTGATGTGGATGAAATGCTTGAGGAGGTTCAAAGCGCCGTGTCACCGGATCAACCGGAATCAGCGATACTGACGCAGTTTGATTTACCCCTGCGTCAGGCCAGGGAGCAATTTGAGAAAGCCTATCTTGAATTTCACTTAAAACAGGCGCAGGGTAGCGTGGGAAAAGTTGCCAAACTGGCGGGCATGGAACGTACACATTTGTACCGCAAACTCCGCGCGCTGGGGATCGATACCAAGTAAGCGGTTTATTGCGTAAAAACCGGCGTTTGCGCCTGGAATTTTGAACAACAGTTAATTTGTTGTACACCCGGCTGGCGAGATTGACTGTAGACGGTATTGGTTGCCGCGTAACGTGCGCTTGCTGTTGGCGGGAGATGCGTTCTACATTTGACGGTTCTGATTTTTGCCGGAACAGCGTATAGTGAATGACCTTGGTATGTTACTAACAACGAATAAACAACGAACACGATAACAACGCTATAACAACACGAACTCCAGGACATCCATGTTCAATCAACTGTCAGATTGGCGACTACTGTTTTCTTTGTTCACCGTTCAATTAGCAATCCTTAATCGCGCCAGGTCACTATGAAAATTATCGTGCTGGGTGCGGGGCAGGTTGGTTCATCGGTGGCGGAAGTTCTGGCCAAGGAAGCCAACGACATTACCATTGTCGATACCGACGGTAAAAAACTGCAGGAACTGCAGGACCGCATGGATATCCGCACTGTACAGGGGCAGGCGGCGCACCCCGAGGTTTTGGGCCGTGCCGGTGGCGAAGATGCCGATATGATCATTGCGGTGACCAACCAGGACGAAATCAATATGGTGGCCTGCCAGGTGGCTTATACGTTGTTCCATACGCCTACCAAAATCGCCCGCGTGCGCGGCGTGGAATACCTCACATATCCCCAGTTGTTCACCCAGGAAGCCCTGCCCATCGACGTACTGATCAGTCCCGAGCAACTGGTTACCGAATACGTGCAGCGGTTGATCGAATACCCCGGTGCTTTACAGGTACTGGATTTTGCCGACGGCCGCGTGCAACTGGTGGCGGTACGCGCCTACTATGGGGGCCCGTTGGTGGGCCATGAGCTGAAAACCCTGCGTGAACATATGCCCGGTATTGATACCCGCGTCGCTGCCATTTTCCGGCGCGGCACACCCATTATCCCCGAAGGGGACACCGTTATCGAGACGGAAGACGAAGTGTTTTTTATCGCCGCCAAGCGCCATATACGCGTGGTAATGAAAGAGCTGCGCCGCCTCGACCGGCCGGTAAAACGAATCATTATCGCTGGCGGTGGAAACATTGGCACGCGCCTGGCCAAGGCGTTGGAGCAGAACTATCAGGTCAAGCTCATTGACCATAATCCGGAACGTTCCAAAAATATTTCCGAGCAACTGGATAAAACCATCGTGTTGTTCGGTGACGCGGCGGATGAAGAATTACTGCTGGAAGAAAACATTGAACACACCGACGTGTTTTGCGCCGTTACCAACGACGATGAAGCCAATATCCTGTCCGCGATGCTGGCCAAGCGCCTGGGCGCCCGCAAGGTGATGGCGCTTATTAACCGGGCTGCCTATGTCGACCTGGTGCAAAGCGGCATTATCGACATCGCTATTTCACCGCAACAGGCCACTATCGGGTCGTTGCTGGCCCACGTGCGACGCGGTGATGTGACAGCGGTGCACTCGTTGCGCCGCGGCGCGGCCGAAGCCATTGAAGCGGTCGCCCACGGCGATGTGAATTCCTCCAAGGTGGTGGGCCGTGCGATCGAAGACATTATTCTGCCGCAGGGAACCACCATCGGTGCCATCGTGCGCGATAAGGAAGTGGTGATCGCACACCATGATGTTGTCATCGAGCCTGATGACCACGTCATATTGTTTGTGGTCGATAAAAAACGCATACCCGAAGTGGAACGCTTGTTCCAGGTGGGCATTACCTTTATCTAGACGGCACATCATTTCGTTATGCAACTTGCCTCCATATTACGCATCATTGGCCTGCTCCTGATGATCTTCAGTGTTGCCATGTTACCGCCTGCGCTGGTAGGCGTCATTTATGGTGATGGTTCTATTTTTCCGTTTATTACGGCCTTCGCGGTCATTATGATGACCGGTGTCGTGGCATGGCTGCCGGTGCGCAAACAGCGCAAGGATTTGCGTTTGCGCGATGGGTTTTTGATTGTTGTCGTGTTCTGGCTGGTGTTGGGCGTATGCGGTGCCTTACCGCTGTATTTTTCCGCATCCCCGATGTTGACTTTAACGGACGCCGTATTTGAATCCCTTTCCGGCTTGACCACCACCGGCGCCACGGTCATCACCGGCATTGACAATTTGCCCCATTCCATTTTGTTTTACCGCCAGCAGCTGCAATGGATGGGCGGCATGGGAATCATTGTATTGGCCGTTGCCATTCTTCCCATGTTGGGTATCGGGGGTATGCAGTTATACCGCGCCGAAACACCGGGTCCCATGAAGGACAACAAGCTGACACCGCGCATTACCGAAACGGCCAAAGCATTGTGGTTTATCTATCTGGGGCTGACGATCGCCTGCGCAGTGGGGTACTGGTTGGCGGGAATGAACGCTTTTGACGCCATCGCTCACAGCTTTTCAACCGTGGCTATCGGCGGGTTCTCTACCCATGATGCCAGCATGGGGTACTTCAACAGCGCATTGATCGAAGTGGTCGCCGTGATTTTCATGTTTCTGGCGGGCATTAATTTTTCATTGCATTTTTTATCCTGGCGGGCGTTAACAATACGCCCTTATCTCAAGGACCCGGAAGTGCAAACCTATTTCGTGGTGCTGGCCATTACCGCGGCCATTACCATTATGTATTTATATATATCCGGCACCTTTGAAAACATTGGCAGTGCGGTGCATCACGGTATTTTTCAGGCGGTTTCCATTGGTACGACCAGTGGTTTTACCACGGCGGAATATTATGCCTGGCCCGGGTTTTTACCGGTGTTGTTGTTGTTCACCAGTTTCATCGGTGGTTGCGCCGGCTCCACCGCCGGTGGATTGAAAGTGATTCGCTTTCTATTGCTGTTTCGCCAGGGTCTGCGAGAAATTAAACGCCTCATCCATCCCAGCGCCCTGATGCCGGTAAAAATCGGTAACAAGCCATTGCCGGAGCGGGTAATTAACGCGGTGTGGGGCTTCTTTTCATTGTACGTGGCGTCCTTTGCCATTCTCATGCTGATGGTGATGGCCACGGGGGTAGATCAGATCACCGCGTTCTCGGCAGTGGCCGCCTGCATGAATAACCTGGGGCCCGGTCTCGGAGACGTCGGCGCGCACTATGGTGATATCAATTCCACCACAAAATGGATCTTGTGTTTTGCCATGATGCTGGGGCGGCTGGAAATATTCACCTTGCTGGTTTTGTTTTCTCCGGACTTCTGGCGTAAATAAACATGACAGATCCACGGCAGAAATGGGACGAACGAT
>JASFMT010000033.1:0-15508 GCA_050117455.1 Gammaproteobacteria bacterium
GGGAGCCATTGATCCTTTCCGTCTGTGTCAATCACAATGCACATCTCGGTAGATTGAGATGGATGGGGGACCGTACGCGGTTCGATGGCGGTAACCACACCGGAACTGGATGCGTGCACCGGTGCGCTGACGTAGCCCGTGCTGCGCGCAATGAGTTGGCCTTTATAAACGTTTTCACCAACCGCGACCACCGGTTCCGATGGTTCACCGATATGCTGGCGCAGCGGGAAAACCAACTGCGGCGCGACGGGGATGTCTTGAATGGGGGCCTGGGTTGATTGTGACTTGAACCCCGGTAATTTTATTCCCCCGCGAAATTGAAACAGACGCCTGCTCATGTGCCGGTCTCGCGCTGCGGTTCATCACTCACGGGGGCAGGCCATACCCACTCGGTGACAGCAGGTTGTACCGTTATCATGGTCAAACAGTTTTCTACCGGACAAACGGGCGGCAAACAGAGCTTGCACCCGGTGCAATATACATCGAGTACAGTATGTTTTTGTTTGGCGGCCCCAACTATGGCGTCAACGGGACAAACCTGTATGCACTTGGTGCATCCGATACAGGTTTGTTCGTCAATAACCGCTAACAACGTCTGTTCGTCGCCGTCCTGCTCGCCGTCCACTTGCAGCGGCTTTGGATCTTTGCCCAGCAAGTCCGCCAATGCCTTTACGCCGGATTCACCGCCCGGTGGACACTGGTTGATATCAGCCTCATCGGCAGCTATGGCCTTCGCGTAGG
Source organism: Gammaproteobacteria bacterium (assembly GCA_050117455.1). Taxonomy (GTDB): domain Bacteria; phylum Pseudomonadota; class Gammaproteobacteria; order SZUA-152; family SZUA-152; genus JAKEGK01. Next base: position 742 of record JASFMT010000033.1, read on the forward strand.
GCTTGCAGCCGGGATATCCGCACTGTCCGCATTGAGTTTGCGGCAGTATCGCGTCTATTTTATCGACCAGGGGGTCCCCTTCAACGCGAAATTTAATCGCCGCCAAACCCAACATTAGCCCGAATATTAAGGCCAGCGATGTAAATATGACAATTGCAGTAACCATGGTTCAGGAATCAAATTTTACCGTGTTGTAGCTGTTGTTCATTGAAATCCCTATTGACTTTATGATTGCCGGAATACAGTGCCTGCCGCAGACTACGCCATACCGCTAAAACCCATGAATGCCACCGACATAAAGCCTGCAGTAACCAGGGCTATGGGTGCCCCTTTAAATGACTCGGGCACATCAGCGACGTCTACCCTTTCCCGAATGGACGCAAACAGAATCAGAACCAGGGTGAAACCGATAGCACCACCAAAACCGTACAACGCGGACTTGACAAAGGTATTGGCTTCCTGGACGTTCAGCAATGCAATACCCAGTACCGCACAATTGGTGGTAATCAACGGCAAATAAATACCAAGCACGTTATAGAGCACGGGGCTGGTTTTTTGAACGAACATTTCGGTGAACTGTACAATCACGGCAATGAGTAAAATAAACGTGACCGTTTTGAGGAACTCCAGTTCCAGTGGTTCGAGAAAATAACGATTGGCAATATAGCTGCATACCGCGGACAGGGTCAGCACGAAGGTTGTCGCCAGTCCCATGCCAATTGCGGTTTCCAGTTTTTTCGACACCCCCATAAACGGGCACAAACCAAGGAACCGCGACAACACCATGTTGTTGACCAGTATCGTGCCAAACAGGAACAGAAGATATTCACTGACCATAACCTAATGCGCTCCTAACAAAGCATTAAAGATCGTTATCTCGCCAGGTATTGATACTTGTCTTCAACGTCCACCCATTCATCGGCATCAGGCAGCGGGTCCTTGGCGTTGTTGATCGGTTCCCACACCTTCGCCAGTTCCGCGTTCAGTTGTATATAGTGTTCCTGTTCCGGAGGTACATCGTCGGCGGCGAAAATGGCTTCAGCCGGACATTCCGGTACACACAGACTACAGTCGATGCAGGTCACCGGATCGATTACCAGAAAATTAGGCCCTTCGCGAAAACAGTCATCCACCGGGCAAACATCCACGCAATCGGTATACTTACAACGTACACAAGCTTCAGTCACTACAAAGGTCATTTTTAAGCTCCTGCAAATTTAATTACGATTCTATTTGAGACAAGGCCCACTGCGCCATTTTGCGTACATCGGGGTCGACGTCCTTCAACGCGGTTTTCAACAAAGGCACCGCGGATGGGTCAGCGATTTCTCCCAGCGCGCACGCGGACTCCTTGCGCAGGTTGCTGATGGAATACGACAGGGCTTCGCCCAGCACGGGAACCGCCCGGGGATCTTTCAGTTTGCCGAGGCTCGCAGCCGCCTTAACACGCACCTGCCAGTAGTCATCCTGCATGGCATTTATGAGTGGGTCCAGCGCTTGTAACAGGCCAATCTTACCAATGACAAATGCAGCCTCTTCGCGCACCAGCCAGTTGTCGTCACCGAGTCCCTGAACTAATGTTTCCGTGGCTTTATCACTTCTGGAAAACACCAGGGAACCCATGGCGATTCGCCTGACTTCAGGATCGACATCTCTGCGCGCTGCATTCATCAGGGCAAATAGCACATCGTCGTTTTTTAAATACGCGAGCACACCCACCGCTTCGCGCCGAACCTGAGCACTTTCGTCTTCCAGTGCTTCCAGCGCCGGTGATTGTGCATCGCTGATTCGTAAAGCACGCAATGCGCGCAATATCGATGCTTTTACGAACGCACTATCGGGATTTTTAAGGCTTGCTAACAATATTGGTCCGCTTTCCGGTTCCTTGATTTCCGCCAGTGTTTCCGCCGCAGCCTGTGCAACATCGTCATCGGGGTCGCTTAGCGTATCAACCAGGGCTGTAGTGACTTCCGGGCTTTCAAACTCGTCCAACACCATTGCAGCCTGCTTACGCACATTGGCATCAGCGTCCTGTAACGCCGTGATAGCCAGTTGCGCGGCCTCTGGATCGGCGGTTTCTGCCAGGTCCATGACCGCAACACGGCGAATCTCCGGATCGCTGTCTTTTAACCGTGTCTCAATATCGTCAAAATCAAAAGATTCATCAATTAACAACGTCATGTTCTGTCTCCGTTTATGATACGGTCTTTAGCGAAGGCTGTGGTTATCGAAGTAAATAGGGAATGTCCACGCGAATAGCATTGGTTGGACAATCCGTTTCACAGGGAAGACAATACCAGCATTCATCGTATTTCATGTAAGCGGTTCCCCCCTGGTCGTCAATCACCAGGACATCCAGCGGGCATACGTCGACACACACAGTGCATCCTTTATCCGCGATACATGCTTCACTGTTTACCACAACGGGTACGCTGGTGGCTGTATAGGCTAATGGCATGAAGTGCTCCTTTTTAATTTAAGTTTGTTAATAACTGTTGATTTCATAATAACGCCTTTGCAAACAGGCCTTGTTTACATCAGCACGTTAATTGCTACCGGCGATACGCAGGCTGTTGTAGGCCTGTTTTTCCTGTTCATCGAGCTCGACCACGTAGGGCGCAATTTCCCGTTTAAAACAATTGATGCCGTCATTATCCGTTTTCCTGGTTTGCACATGGCAGAACCATTCGTCGTTGTTGGTATCCGGATAGTCCACCCGATAGTGATATAAGCCCCAGCGGCTTTCCGTCCGGTACAACGATGAGTGCGCCGCCATTTCTGCGCAGTCAAGAATAAATTGCGCCTCTATGGAGCGCATAAGTTCGTGTGGATCCCTGGCGCATAACAGGGAAAGGTCTTCCCGGATTTCACCAAAGCGTTCCAGGCCAATTTCCATCTTTTTAGTAACTTTGGGTGGTTCCAGGTAATCATTCACCATGCGCCGCGTCTTATATTCCAATTGAAATGGACTGATACCATCGTCACGTTGTATCGGCGCCAGCACTCGAGCTGATTCGGCCGCTACAGATGCGTCGTCAATAGCCTTGAAATCATTATTGGCGCAATACTCGGCAGCATCCTCGCCAGCAATTGCCCCGTACACGAAGGCGCCTAGCATATAGTTATGCGGAACACTGCCAAGATCTCCTGCAGCATATAGACCGGGCACCGTTGTACGGGCATTGTTGTCAATCCAAACGCCCGATGCACTGTGTCCACTGCAGAAGCCGATTTCCGAGATATGCATTTCAACCATTTTTTCCCGATAATTTGTCTTGCGTTTTTCATGAAAGCGGCCGCGGCTTGGGCGTTCGTTTGAATGTAGAATTTCTTCAATTTCCTCCACGGTTTCCTCGGCGAGATGATCCAGTTTTAAAAATACCGGGCCACGTCCACCCTGTAACTCGCGATAAAACTCCTGCATCATTTGACCGCTCCAGTAATCGCACTCGATAAACCTGTTTCCCTGTGCGTTCGCTGTATAGCCGCCCATCGGTCCCGTCACGTAAGCACAGGCAGGACCGTTATAGTCTTTGATTAATGGGTTGATCTGATAGCATTCAAGCCCACTGAGTTCAGCCCCTGCATGAAACGCCATACTGTAACCGTCACCGGCGTTCGTCGGATTCTCATAAGTACCAAAAAGATAACCGGATGACGGTAGTCCAAGCCTCCCGGCCGCGCCGGTACACAGGATAACGGTTTTTGCTTTAACCACTGCGGTTTCCGCCGTTCGCGGATTTAGCAAATGCGCACCGGCTATAGCGCCGTCTGTCCCGGTGAACAAACGGGTTGCCATGTATCGATTGACGACCTGTACCCGGTGTCGGCGCAATTGGCGATATAATATTTTCTTCATGTGATGGCCTTCCGGCATAGGTAAAACATAGGTACCCATGTGGTGGACCTTTTTAACGTTATAATCTCCTGTTTCATCCTTTTCGAATTTTACGCCCCATTGATCCAGCAAATTGATCATGTCGTAACTACGGGTCGCGTATGCCATTATGGCTTCCTGGTTCACAATTCCATCGTTGGCAATAGTAATTTCTTTTACATACTGCTCCGGAGTGGCATGTCCCGGGATAACCGCGTTGTTTAAGCCATCCATTCCCATGCTAATGGCGCCGCTGCGTTTTACATTCGCCTTTTCCAATACCATTACCCTGAGCTTGGGATCTTTTTGTTTGGCTTTTACCGCAGCCATTGGACCCGCGGTACCCCCGCCAATCACAAGTACGTCGGTCTCGATTACATTTTGCTGAGTTGTGCTAGCCATGTGTCTACCTACCCTTAACGATTGTTGTTTGACAATATTTAGTAACGATTAACTCTCAGTTGATACTGGAATGCGTCACCCCGATAATAAAGGTGCTCATAATCTATGAGCCTGTCTTCTTCTGAATACACCATCCGGATAATTTTTAATATTGGCGCATTGGGTTCCACATTAAGCTGCGTCGCTATTTCTGCACTGGCGGTGGCCGATTCTATTTTTATATCCGCATAGGACAAAAGCGTATTCAACTCGTTTTCCAACAGTGGAAATATGTCCTGGTTTAATTCTTTTACAAATAGCAACTTTCCGATGTCGTCCGGGAAGTAACTATCATCCACCGATATGGGCTCATGATTGAGGTAACGTATACGTCTTACATTCAACACCCGCGAACTGCGGTTGATAGAAAAGACATTGGCGACTTCCTGGGATGGACGTACATAGTCGTTGAACACTACCCTGGTTGCTGTGTCATAACCCTGCGACGTCATTGCCTCGCCAAATCCCTGCAATCGCTGCATGTGCTGAACGGCTTTTGGCTTACATACAAAGGTGCCTTTACCCTGTACGCTGAACACCAACCCATCACTATGTAAATCCCTTAACGCCTGCCTTACCGTTATTCTACTTACACCAAACATCTTCATCAGTTCGCTTTCCGATGGTAATCGTTCATGCGAAACATAGTCCCCCTCCAGTATCCGCTTTTTCAGCGCCTCTTTAATTTGTATATACATGGGTTGTGATGAACTCATATTCATTGCCATAATTTCATTGTTCATGTTTTTTTAACCTGTCATAACATGTTATGTTTGGATATGTCATGTTCATATTCAATCATGCCCGATTCGATACTACTTTTGCTGCACGCCTTTATGTTGCTTACATTACCTGCTTTTCATGTAGTTTCTGTATACTCGCGTATTGATCCGCAACGCGCTTGATGTTTAGCGGCACCTGAAAGCTTGCGATCACCAAACCAGTTGGTTCCAGCAGAAAAATATCTGTACTATGGGAAACACGATAGTTACCTTCAGAGTCGGGTTTCGAGTAACGGTGAACAACCCCGATTTGCTCTTCCAGTTTTTCGATTTCGGACAGCTCTCCAGTCGCCGCCACAAATGAGTCATCAAAATAATTTATATATTTAGCCAAATGCTCTGGAGTATCTCTCGCCGGATCGACACTGACAAAAACAACCTGCACCTTGTCCGAAATGGAATCATCGTTTTCAACCAGGTTCTTGATGTTAACGAGCTGACTCATTGTCGCCGGGCAAATATCAGGACAATGGGTGTAACCAAAAAACATAAAAGTCCAGTAACCTCTGAAAGATGCTTCGGTAAACGCCTTTCGATCGTGAGCTGAGAGTCGAAATTTCGATAGCGCAACAGGTGACGTAAAGACAACGGATTTAATGGAATCAGGCACGTTGGCGGCCAGTGATGTATCTGACCTGCGATGGGACTGATAAAATACCATGGCTACGGCCGCCACGACACAAAGTCCAAATATCATAAACTGGATCGTTTTCAGTCGTGAAGTTAATGAGCGATTCATATTTCGATTCCGTCTATTGAAAACTCAGACAACACATTACGTTTCCTTACGCTACCGCCTGCGATTGCTGTTTGAACGCTCTCAATGATTGTTCGCGTATCAACTCAATGCACTGGCGTTTTACTTTAATAAACGCGTCACTGGTCATCATTGCCGACTCCCTGGGCCGCTCCAGCTCCACTTTGATATCCGCTATAAGGCGACCCGGACTGGCACTCATAATAACGACGCGATCAGCCAGAAATACCGCTTCTTCTATGTCGTGCGTTACAAAAACGACTGTAATGCCGAATTCTCCCCAGATTTGAAGCAGGTTTTCCTGCATCATTGAACGCGTCTGAGCATCCAGCGCACCAAAGGGTTCATCCATAAGCAAAACATTGGGGTAGTTAGCTAATGCTCTTGCAATTCCCACACGTTGTTTCATACCACCCGACAATACAGAGGGATAACGTTGTTCGTACTGGGCAAGGCCAACCATGTTGATTAAAGTTCTGGCTACACTCTCCGACTCTCCCTTACTTTTTCCCGCCATTAACGGCCCAAACGCGACATTATCCTTGACTGTTTTCCATGGAAACAGAGAGTGATGCTGGAACACCATTCCTCGATCAGGACCTGGTTTTTGAATTTCTTTGCCATCCAGTGTCACGCTGCCTTTGGTAGGTTTTACAAAACCGGCAACGCAATTCATTAACGTGGACTTTCCACAGCCCGACGGCCCCAGCAGACAGATAAATTCGCCAGGCTCTATATTCAAGGTTGCGCCGCTAACTGCGGTGGTACCTCCTGAAAACGATACGCTTACATCATCAACCTCTATTTTTCCCTTGTCTGGCTTATGATGATTAATATGAGGCTTTCCAAGCTGCGGCATAATCTCAGTTGCCTCACCCTCATAAGTAATGGTTTCGCTACTCTCTGTCATTTTATAGGCTCGCTCTATTATTTAATTGATTAGCCGGAAACAGTTTTATTTTCGAAACGTGACTGGGCAATATTCCTAATCTGCCGGACAACGATCCACACCAACAGTCCAATGCCCAGTACGGATATTACTTTCCCAAAGGGTTCCAACCACAATGCCAATGCGCTGCTCATACCCAGCATCGACAGCGCCACAATCCAGCTTGGTGTTGCACAGCATACAACCCAGGTCAGTGTTGCGCTGGTTAATCCCACCAGGCCGGTTCCAACGCCCGCTAATGCAAACATTTGTTTTTTATTTCTCACTGGACACGCGTTTTCACGGCCGTACAACAACAGCACAACCATGGTAGCTACCAAAACACCCAGCAGGCCAACCAACATCATTTTTGGCGGAATTAACATATAGCTCCATGTCGCCACGCCATAGTAGTCTGGATTTTTATAGCCCGTTTCGATCCAGGCCTCATCCATCATGATAGGTATCGCATCCGACAATGCCGGCGTACCATCCAGAACCTGCAAATAAACAGCGACGATGTCGTAAACTTCAATGTAGTTGGGAATTTCACCAAATCGAACCATGGTAATTAACAGCAGGAACACGTAGTACAAAACCGTTGTTCCTGCCGCGGTAAACAACCATATCCATATATGGCTTTTGATAGCATCGCGTAATACTTTTCCGTAGAATAAAATAGTCATGACTATTGGTTCCCTTGCCAGCGTAGTGCGGGTTTAGAGGCCTTTTTTACCAGCCATGTCGATAACGTACCCAGGCCGCCTATGGTCAACATGCCTATGATGATATTTGGGTATTCCACCAGCGTGTATGAATTCCAGGTAAAGTAACCGATACCGTATTGTCCGCTGATAATTTCTCCCGCAAGCAAAGAGAACCAGGAGACTCCCATACCGATAGCCAGGCCCGCCATAATACTGGGTAACGCACCGGGTAAAATTACATGCCAGAGTATTGATCGATTACTTGCCCCCAACGACTTTGCTGCACGAACCAGCGTCTCCTCGGTCTGCTCCACGCCGTGAACGGTATTCAAAACAATGGGGAAAAAGGCGCCCAGGAATGTAATGTAGATAATGCTTGACTCTTCCGTGGGTAACATCAATATCGCCAGCGGTATCCACGCAACGGCGGGGATTGGACGCAGTATTTCAATATAGGGCAACATGATGTCTGAAATCAGGCGCGAGCGGCCCATAACAACGCCTGCGAAAACGCCCAGCACGACCGCCATCGAGAAACTGATAACGATACGCTTGAGGCTGACCAGAATGTGGGTATAAAACTCCTGCGTATTTAGTAATAACAGTAATTTCTCTCCCACCACAGCGGGCGTAGGAATGTTTTCGAAACTAATAATGAAATTGACGTTAAAACTCGAACAAAGCTGCCATAAAATGACAGCGCTTATGACAGCGGACACTCTTATCGCATAGCGGTCCCAGGTCAATTTGTTGGAGTTTTTTGGTGGTGCCTTGCGAATTGCCAGTGAACCCGTTTTGTCATCTGATGGTACAGAATCCACCTTTTTTTCCTGGGCTCCTGCAGGTACACGTTCTGCCGCCTGGTGAGCTTCCTGCGCAGTTTTAGAATAACTGGCACCTTCGGAGTCTTTAGTGGCGGCTTCTCCTGTTTGAATGACCTCGCGTGCATTGTCAACGGTTGTTACCAATTGGGTCGATCCTGCCCTGGACCTTTCCTCACCGACTGCAGGTTGCTTACCATCTAACAGCGCTGTATTGGTTTTTATAGTCATCGCTCTCTGCCTGATCTCTTGTTAACTTGAAGCTACTTATACTCAAAGCCTTGACACGAACTCGTCACGATTTCACTTGCGGTGCGTTATTTTAGTATCCGCCGGTGGCTTTGTTGCTGTGGCCACCGGCGGTAAATTGTTATTAACACCGGGTTATTTCTGTGACGATATTGCTTTTGCGAGCAGAGTTTCTTCTTGCGAGACTAAGGTAGCCAACTTCTCTAAACTGCCACCATTGCTGGCGATGTACGCCTCGGCATCGGGTTTACGCATAAATGCCGTGTAGACGCCCTTTTTATCTTTTACGTAGATTGCGACGTTCCCAAATATTTTTAAGCCAGTGACATTATCAAACACATATGACGCTCTAAGTGCTTTTTCCTTTTTGTACTTTGTCGCGTCCTTTAGCATCTTGGCTATTGTGTCGTAACTGATTAGCCCCTTGTCTTTATGCCATACCTGTGCAGGAGAAAGTTTCATGTTTTCAGCTTTTGGATCCCTGATATAGTTAAGGTCCTTTTCGTAATCTCTGTCAAACTCCTTGTACGCCGTACGAATGAAACTATCATCGATCCATTTGTCAAAATCCAAAGGCGGAATTGCTTTTTCCTTTACCAGAACCTTATGGTCGAACTTTAATGCTTCAATCCACTTGGGCTTAATGGTTGGGTCTAGCGTCAACGCGCCTCCGTTACTGAAATACAGGTATTGTACTTCACGCTCGACACCCGTCCATTCTTCCAGCAAAGTAGCGGCGCGAACCGGATCTTCACGAACCCAATCGCCGGCAGTAATAATGGCTTTCATGAAAGCTACGACCACTTCGGGATATTTTTCGGCGTAGTCCTTTCGAACAACGACTCCGTGTAAATACGGCACACCCGCCTCGCTACCATCAAATATTTTTCGGCCGGTTCCGCGAAATTCCATTATTTCGGACCAGGGACAAAAATCGGCGTGCGCATCTATCTTGCTTTGCGCGATATTCGCGGCGCCGACGGATGGGCTCTGATTTTTCAATTCATAATCGTCTTTCGAAAAACCGGCATCCTGAAACGCTTTTAACGTCATACCCCATGCGGCACTACCAACCGGTGTTGAAATCGTTTTACCTTTCAGGTCGCTTAATGTCTGAATATCCGAATCAACCGGTACAACAATTGCGTTACCGGATCCCTTTACGTTATACCCGGTGCCGGCAATATACAGCGTTTCCAGGCTTTCGGTTTCCTGGAACTTTGCGCCATTGACAATCAACGGGTAATCACCCATTACGCCAAAGTCCAGCTTATTCGCCAGCATCTGGTTTGTAATGGGTGAACCTGATGCGTAGTCTTTCCAGTTGAATTCAAATTCCGCGTCTTTATACTTTCCTGTTTTCGGTAAGAACTTCTGGATTAATTCCAGCTCTTTTACGATGATACCCGCGGTATACGTATCGGTACATTTACTTTGATGTCCGATTGCTATCCGAATAGTTTCTGCCAACGCCTGGCCCGAGACCAGGAAAACGGCAAGGAACACACTTGATTTTACAATTTTATTCATACCTATCACCCCAACATGAATTAGTGAAAATTAAAAAGCCTGGTGTATAACTTGTATTAACCGAATATAACTTGTTATAACACTTTGATTATAAAACTGCAGACGCTGTGCCAATCAGCCAGGAGCACACGCACACCAATCCTATATGATTGATTCACCAATGACTTTTGGCAAATTGAATGAAGGAGGGAAAGTTTATTGAGCCTGTGTTTAGTGCTTCAATACAGTGCGAGGTATTTGATCATGCACAACAACATAACGCCAACCATGAGAAACGGCGCAATACATTAGTACAAGTTCAATATACAACCAGGGGCTGGCGTTGTCGAAAAGAAGTATTGGGGCAACGGCCGGATTATGGCGCATCAACAAAGAAGTGAATGGTTAATTGGGGAGAGTTAGTTGCGAGTTAGGATTTATGTTGTTCTACGGGCCTGTATACTTCAATGCGATCACCATCCTGTACCGTCGCACTCAATGGTTTAACCATGCCGTAGATACCAACTTTGTTTTTCGTCAAATCAATGTGCGAGCATGAATCGAGAATATCCGACATTGCAATGCAGTCCTCTATAGTCACGCCTGGCGAGGCCTGTACCGCGCGAATTATTTGGTTATCATTATCCGCATAAACTACCTCAACATTAATCAACTGCGGGTTGTGAAGATCCGACAATAACATCTGGAATTCTTCTTCACTCAGGTTATCGTATTCGATTTTATCCTGGTCCAGAATCGACTTGATTTGCTGCTCGAGTTGAGCCTGTTGTTCTTTGTATTCCTTCAGCCTGGCACTCAATTCCTGTTGTAGTTGCTTGATTTTATGTAGCTCTGTAATTAACTCTGGTAATTCCATAACTTAATCCCTTGTTAATGAAGCACGTCGAGGCAATGTTACACTGTTGTTAAGCAGAAAATCAATCATACTGCTGTACGAATAATGCAAGCACCTGCATGGCTTAATCAATTAAGCAAATTAACGTAGACACACAAAGATTCTGGTTACACAAACAATAGGGAACATTGTTGACGTCTTTAGTATAGTTGAGTACATGGATGATACTATCGTAAATACGCATACCCTTCTTCGAGTTGTAAGCGTACAAGTTCCGCGTCAGCCATGGGCACCATGGTGACAAATCCATGAATATCCTCCGGGTTGAGGTTCATCATTTTCGCATTTGCCTCGCACATACGAAAATCAATGGTAGTACCTACTGATAAACTTTGCGCTCGTTCCATCAAAGTCTTGTGCTTCTTATAGTTCTTAATGGCAAAAAAGGGAATTGCATCACCGTGCACGACAACAACAATCGAGCTGTCAAACGGGTTAGAACCATATAACTTGTAGAGAAAGCTCAACCGGTCAAAAATACTGGATAGTTCGCTCTTATCTCCGGTTGTCAGGTCATACAAAACCTTTTGTGGCTTGTAATCAATTTCAACGGATTCTGCTGATCCCCAGGGCGCTGCAAACGCAGTTTCAGACATCGCTATAATAAAATGGACCACCAGCAACAAAGCCAGTTTAAAGTAAGATAGTCTATTCATGGCACCTCCAGACATAAAGGGAGCTTAATGTGTTTTAACCGGGAAGGTATAGCATACCGCACTGCCGACAAGAACAACGGTACCGTCGGCAATCACAATTCGCGTATCAAGCTCGGTAATCGGTTTGTCGTCCCTGACTTTCGTTATTGTTACTTCACCGGTTATAGTATCCCCTGGACGAACCGGCGCTTTAAAGCTCCAATTAACCTGTAAAAATACGGTGCCGGGACCCGGCAGGTCTTCAGCCACAACTGCATTTAAAATGGCGCTGGTTACACCTCCCTGCACGACGATGCCACCAAAGCGCGTTGCCTCAGCAATGTCTTTGTCATAATGGATAGGATTGCGATCACCGCTTATCTCGGTAAACAGCTCTATGTCTTTTGTCGTTACCTGCCTTGACCGGCTGGCAGTTTGTCCCGTTTCTGGCATTCCATTGGGCCAAACCTCGCTTTTGCTATTCATGTTCGTGATCCCCCCTGCGCGATAATCATTGACATCCACTAAATGTGATTTTATAGCATTCAAAGGATTGCTGATTGGGAAAAATAGCTCGCTCACCTTTGTTTCGTTCATATCTTATCAACTTGCTTTGTCAACGGGATAGGCTTTGTTGCGCGGCTTTCAACGTCAGGCCGGGAGACACGCCGCCGCGGATTAGCGCAACAGATAAATAATATTTACGAATCAACAGGTTAGTGCTTATTGGCAAGTTTCATATTTTGTCAGATTTGATGGTTACATTGCCATTTTGTCGCCGCCGTCAGGCCATATTCATCCTCTTTAATTACACCCAGATTCAGAAATTTACTGGTACAGATTATTGAGGAGAACGATCATGAACCGCAGGAAAGAACGTTTTTTTGTAGAGACATTTGTCATGGTAATGTTTCCGGTGGCGTTACTGGTCGCATGCACGACAAACGGAGAAGGCACCTCCAGCACCGTGCAAAAAACTGCTGAAATGCAGCGACAAACGGTAACTGCACCAGGTGTCGTGAAAACCAGCGCTTTACCTTTTGGTAGCGCAGTGCCGGCACCATCATCAGAGGACGATGCATCGCTATCCTGGAGCTTCGGCCAGAAAGATGACGAGGTTGTCGTGGTTTCACCGTCATTGCATCTGGCGGTTTACAAACCATCGCAGGCCAGTGCTAGCAACGTATCGGCTGATGAATCCGTGCAAATGGTTAATTACATCGAGCCCCGGCAACTGGAAATACTGGACCGTTATACGTTTCACTTTGACACGAACGAATACAATATCAGCGCGGACAAGTTGGGTGAACTTAAAACACACGCCGAATTTCTGAAGCGTTATCCCAGCTTCACATTAACCATCAGCGGTCACACTGACCAGTCCGGTTCACGCTCCTATAATCAAAAACTGAGCGAGCAAAGGGCGCAACTGATCGCGGAAATATTGAAAACCTATGGGGTACCCGCTTCACAGTTGATTGTTGACGGCTATGGCGAAACAGTGCCGATGAGTGAAAACCCGGCGGAAAACCGCCGCGTGGAGCTGGAGTATTCACAGGCCTTATTGTTAAGTTCCATGTGATGTAAGTTCCATGTCATGGCGCCTGGTATAGAATTAAGTTTTTTGGCGATCACCTAAGGTCACTAGTGCAACTTCTTTTGGTGATATCACGTTCTTAACTGGCACTTGTTGTATATGCCCTCCCCTCCGCAGTTAACCGACCCTCCTTACGGTTAACTGCGTTTTTTTGTTCGCGCTAAACACTGCAATCGGCACTAGTCGCTCGACAAGGCCGCGACGATGGCCAGGTCTCCCGGTTTTACTGAATCCATATCAAACTTTTTCGCCGAAGTCGCCATTCGCGTTAGCGCTGCAGACATGGTCATGGGCGGCTTGGTCTCGCCTTTTTTAGCGCGGTGAAAGCGCACCGGGTTAATGCGTGCTACCACATAGCTGCGCAAATAAGGTGATTTAAACCCGCGCTTCTGCAATCCTTCTATAATCTGTTTAACCCGGGTATCGATTTCCTGCAACCGTGCGGCATAACCTTCCCGTTCCCGTAAACTGACCGGTAACGTGCGCTCACTAAACCGATCAACCTTTTTGAGAAATGGATTATAAGCGCCACCGGCGAAGCGTTTGTTTTGCTCGTAAACAATGCCTAACGTGATTAGCTCGGGCGCCTCAAATTCTGCAGCATATTGAGATTCTTTGGCACGAGGTTTTCGTTCCGCCAGGTTGCGAGCCATGCGTATCACTTCGAGGCTTTTGTCTTTAAGATTGTGAGCTTTCTCGGTATTGAGCGCCAGAATTCGAAAGGCGAGATCTTCGTCGGGCGCGACCAGCGCGGTTATCTGCCGCAGTCCCAGTACTTTCGCGGCGGCCAGCCGGTGCCGACCGTTAGGGGTCCATAACCGTCCGTCTTCCCCTCGCACTACGATCAACGGGTCCAGAAAGGAACCACTTTCTTCAATTTTCTGTGCCAGGCGCTTGGTGTGAGTCGGCGATAAATCCCGTTGAAACGGCGTTGGCTGTACTTTATTTATCGGCAACGCGGCGAGCAAAATGGGACGGCCGGATAACGGTTCGTGGTAGGCACCAATGGCTACACCACCGGCAGCCTGTACCTCGGCGGCCAGGGGTGCGACCGTCTTGTCTTCGATACCCAACACAATCTCCTCACGTGCGAGGCCACGTTGACTTTTACTGGGCGCCAGTTTACCGCGCGAAGCTTTCTTTTTACGCGTGGCTTTTTTCCCCGTTTTTTTAACTGGGGATTTTCTGGCTTTTTTCGTTGTTTTTTTAGATACCACTTTCTTTTTTGCTGCCATAAAGTTGCTTCCCGTAAAAATCCATTGGATGCGTTTTATTTTCCATGAAAAACAGTGCCAATACCATTATAGTTGTTAAAAACAATGGATCGAAAAGCTCAAATTCTATCGTTCGACGGGGCCTTACAAGGTCCGAAACAGTCACTGACCGGGTGTCATAGTTTTAATATAATTGCATCATGTTTATTCGCGGTATGTCCTTACTGACTCGCACAATAGTGGCCGTAGCGACTTTAATGCTGCTGGGCGGTTGCGCGGGTGCTCCCACACAGCAGTTTGCTCCCTTGCAGACTTTTAGGGATGCAATGCAGGA
>JASFMT010000034.1:0-15450 GCA_050117455.1 Gammaproteobacteria bacterium
CGCCTTTGACCAGGTTCATCAGATCATGCCCGGACACATGCTGATTGTTGAACGTAACCACGGCAAAATTCATACCCGCGAAGAGAAGTACTGGGACATGGATTTTCCCACCATGGCGGAACGCCAGGCGCAAGGTGATAACAACGAAGAATACTACATTGAAGGCGTCCGTGACCGGTTGCTGGAAGCGGTGCAGCATCGCCTGGAAGCGGATGTGCCGGTGGCCTGTTATTTATCCGGCGGTATTGATTCCTGTTCTATCCTCGGTTTGTCGGCGGCCAGCCAGCAATCACCGGTAAAGGCTTTTACCATCGGCTTTGACGATGCGGATTATGACGAAACGGCCATCGCCACGGAAATGGCCGAATCCGTGCAGGCGGACCAGGACGTCATGATGCTGCAGGCCGATCATCTTTATGACAATTTCGAAGAGACTATCTGGCACACCGAGCGAACCATTTATAACACGCTGGGTGTGGCGAAAATGTTAATGAGCCAGCATGTTAACAAGGCCGGTTATCGGGTGGTGGTGACCGGTGAAGGGTCCGACGAATTGTTTGGCGGTTATCCGGCTTTCCGGCGTGATATGTTTCTACACGGGCTGGATACTTTATCAAAAGCCGAACGCGCCAGTTGGGAACAGCTGTTATCCGAAAGTAACAAGTTATTTACCGGCGCCATGCTGGCGGAAGACGAATGGCAGGACGCGGCCCTGGACGACAAGGTGGGCTTTACTCCCAGTTGTCTGCAACCGTGGTTATCGAGTTCGCGGCACATTCCGGACCTGCTCAACGAAGACATGCGCCAGGCGCTGACGAGTTATCAACCGGGCGAGGCCATTGCCAATACACTGGACGCCGATATGTTGTCGGAGCGCCATCCGCTGGACAAAGCGCAATACGTGTGGATTAAAACCATGCTGGAAGGACAGATCCTGACCTGGGGAGGTGACCGTGTGGACATGGCTAATTCCATGGAAGCGCGCCCGGCGTTTCTGGATCATCACCTGGCGGAATTCGCCTGCAAAATTCCTCCCACCATGCGTATTCGCGGTCGTACGGAAAAGTATGTCTTAAGGGAAGCCATGCGCGGTATTTTGCCAAAGGTCCTTTACGAACGGGAAAAGTTTGCGTTCATGGCGCCGCCGGCGCACACCGACCCCAAAAAATGGCAGGCATTAAAAGCCTTGTCTGATGTTTATTTGTCTGACGACAACATCAAAGATGCCGGGCTGTTAAGTGCCGCGGGCGTTAAGCAACTGTTTGAAACCCACGAACATCCGGATACCAGCGCAGCCACGCAAGTACAACTCGACGCGGTGATTAATCATCTGATGAGTGTGCAAATACTGCATAAACATTTTGTGGTAACGGATATGCCGCGTTATGCGCAACAGCGCGCGGAAGAACTGGGGTGGATCGTTCAGCAATGATCTCGTTCCGGTGTCCGGTAACGAATAGTTGATAGAGTTCATGACCGCTAGAAAGTCACAACGGACAGAACGGGGTGAGTCTTCGCGTGACCTGTTGCAGGACACCAGGCAGGAAGATATCGCGCAATCCGTGGTTCAGGACATCCGGATCGTGGTGCGTACCATCCAGGCACACTCCCGTGCCATCGAAAAACAGTGCGGTGTCAGCGCCGTACAATTGTGGGCCATGTGGGAGCTGTACGCCCGGCCCGGCCAGAAAGTGTCCGAACTCTCCAACGCGTTATCCATTCACCAGTCAACGGCCAGTAACATGCTGGATAAACTGGAAGACAAGGAATTGATTCGCCGCGATCGAAACCACGAAGACCAGCGGGTGGTGAGGTTGTTTCTCACAACAAAAGGAACGGATCTACTGTCCGGTGCGCCGCGCCCGGCGCAGGGGGCGGTCAAGGACGCATTGACGCGTATGAATCCCAGGGAACTTGCGCAACTGAAAAGTGGTCTCGAAGCGTTAATGCGCTACATGCCTGAAGCCGGCAATGATGCGGCTTTGAAACCTATTTAACTCCCCATTAAGCCCCGTCATCCGATCGTTCAACACCGGTTACAATTGTTTATCCGGCCTGGTCTTTATTTAATGCGTCAATGTCGTTAATGGTATTGATGTTGTTGAATGCCTGCGGCACGTCACTGAAATCGGTAATCGCCATACTTTGTTGCTCATACCAGCGATCCACTCTTCGGCCACTATTATTCAGGTAACTGACCAGGCCTGAATATACCGCCTGGGTGAGCAATGCAAACATGGGTTGCAGGCGTTCGCCATCGTGCGCCACGCTGACGGTCGCATTTGTGGTCTGCAAGCGTTTCAACAAGCGCTCAACGAGGTCTGCCGGTGGCGAGGGGCAATCGCACGGCGCGGTTACAATCAATGTCGTTTCTGCATGCTCGATGCCCGAAGCCACACCGGCTAGTGGCCCGCAGTAACCAG
This sequence comes from Gammaproteobacteria bacterium, assembly GCA_050117455.1. GTDB lineage: Bacteria > Pseudomonadota > Gammaproteobacteria > SZUA-152 > SZUA-152 > JAKEGK01. The sequence goes on from JASFMT010000034.1 coordinate 2,424, forward strand.
TGATGGTGTCCTGGATTACCGGATAGCCGAACTGCTGATATTGATCAATGTTGCGGTTGGCGTTTATCAACAGGGTTTTCACTTGTGGCCGCAGAGAATCGATAACATACTCAATTAACGGCTTTCCATTAAACGATAATAACCCTTTATCCTGTCCATTAATACGCCGCCCTTTGCCGCCGGCCAGTATGACGCCGGTAATGTCATCGACGGTTGGTTGTGGTATATGGTTCATCAAATACGTCGGTGGAGGGGGCAGGTAGCAGGTATTAGTGGGTCGCGGATGATTAACCGCCAGTCATATTCATATGGCGTAAAATCACCGGCTGTGTGGTCAGGTCAAATTCGTGCCCCTTCGGTTTGATAGCCATGGAATCGATAATCGCCTGTTTAAGCCTGTCCATGTCACCGGGATAAGTGCGCACAATATCCCGCAGGTCGACGGAATGCTCCTGGCCCAGGCATAACAGTAAACGGCCTTCCGGTGTCAAACGCACCCGGTTACACTGGTCACAGAAATTATGGCTGTGGGGTGATATAAAACCGACCCGGGTTTGCGTGCCGGGAATGCGGTAATACCGGGCGGGGCCTTGTAAATATTGTTGTTCCGGATGTAATTGAAAATGCTGTTCCAGGTCCTGTTTTATCGCATCGCTGGAATAATACGTGATGGCGCGGCTATGGTCGTCCACCAATCCCAATGGCATTTCTTCTATGAAGGCGATGTCTACTTCCTTATCGATGGCAAATTGTACCAGTGCACTGACTTCATCATGGTTATAGTTTTTCAGTACAACGCTGTTAATACGGATACGTTCGAAGCCGGCTGCTTTCGCTGCATCAATGCCTTCCAGAACTTTGTTAAGATCACCCACACGGCTCAATTTTTTAAATCGGTCAGCATCCAGTGAATCAACGCTGACGTTAAGTCGGCTAACTCCGGCAGCGCGGAGCTCTTGCGCCTTTTTGGCTAACTGGGAACCGTTCGTGGTCATGACACATTCATCGATGCCGTTGAGCTTGTTAATTTCACCCAATAGCCAGCTGATATTTTTCCGTACCAGCGGTTCACCGCCGGTGATGCGTATTTTGCGGACGCCCAGTTCGCTGAAAGCCTGGGCGATTAATAAGGTTTCTTCGAGGGATAAAATTTCCTTGCGCGGCACAAACTGCATGTTTTCACTCATGCAGTAAATACAGCGAAAATCACAGCGGTCAGTCACCGAGATTCGCAGGTAATTGACCTTGCGGCCGAAACGGTCGATAAGTTGCGACGAATCAGTGTGTCGAGTTGCAGCGTCCATAATCCTCAGTAAGTTTAGTTCTGTATCGGGCGAAAGTGTTCAAATATTAACATATTTTAATATGCGCGTGAGATGTATTTGAAAAACATACAGTTTATACCGGCATTAGAATTCTATGGGACTGATATCAAACGATATTCACAACTGAAGGGATAGGGGAAGAGGCTGACTGTCTTACAGCGACCATTACCGTGAACTGCTGTTAGCTGGGGTTAATTCAAGTTCCGCTATTACCGATCCGTTAACCGGAAAAGCGCCACGACCTGTATCCCCTGTAATTCTTTATGGATACTACCGTCATTCACCAGTCGTTTTTAGTAGAAAGGTTTCAGTACAAATTTGCTTGCCGCAACAAGTGACTTATTTTTTAGGCGGGTAGTTGTCAAGAATTTCCTGAACAACCTCGTCGATATTTGCCCTGGCTTGTTCCGGGTTTAAGTCTCCCCGTGACAGCTTTCGCGACGCGATGCCCCGCCAAACCATAGTGCTATTTTTGGAGTCAATAAGGTCAATTACCAATGTTCCTTCCTCTATGGTTCTACTGCCCAGGGGCATGCCCAAAGATATGCCGATGGAAGACCGGCCGCTGGAACGTCCAAATCCAAGGGACATGCTGCTACTCGTTTGGCCCACTGCTGCTACCGATAGATGGTAAGTGACCAAAACATCAGCCTGTGCTGTTTCCACTTTCTTTAGACCCTTCGCAGAAAGCCGCTTTTCAATGGATTCCTGAACCCGTTGATGGACCAATGGTGTGTCAAGCCGTGACTGCCCCGTTTTCTTGTCGGTATCTTTCGACCAGGCATATGTTTTGTAGGAGGCAAAACTCACCGTGGTATCATAGTCAACATGTGCCTTGTTGGCGGCACAGGAACATAGAAAAAAGATCATCGTAACATAGTAGATAACATATATTCTCATTGTGGCTTATCTCAATAACATGCATTTGGGGGCGATACTATATTTAGAATAAAGTATACAACTAAAGTTTTACCTTATGTTACATAGATGAGTCGGAAAATTTTAATGTTTTACTGTCGATTATGCAGGGCTTAAATTGAACGTAAACTAATCAATTGGTGCGGTTTTATAAACAGGTTTTGTATATGAGTAAATGGAAATTTAGCCAACTTGTATTGGAAGGTTCAGATACATTCAAAGAAAGAAATCTAATTTTCCTATTTTCTGCAGGACCAATAGATAAATCACTTTCCCTTCGATAGTACTAATTCATAATTAATAGTACCGCCTTGCGCGTCGACAGCTGCCAGGTAACGGTCATTTAGTTGATAAATGGTGGTGGAAATTGGTTTTCCCTGAAATATCGCATACAGTTGATCGCCCTCGATTCGATAGGGGGCGCGTGCTGCGCTGCCGGCATTGCTGTTCGGGCTAGTGTTGTCTTTGTTAAATGTAACTAACGTACGGGTGCCATCTTGGTTGTAATAGCCGGTAATTTCGTTACCGGTGGGTAAATGCCGAATAGTCACTGTACCTCCAACGATCAGCGTTTTGATTTCGTCGGTGCTGAGCTTTTTGGCGCCCTGAGACTTAGCCTCCGCTATAGTTGTTGGTGCTGGCGTTGAAACATCTGCGCCATTTGATGAGTGTGCGACACCTGTTTGTTCCTGTTTTTGGTCGCATCCGCTAATCGTTGCCAGACTTGATGTGATCAGGAGTAAAGTATAGAAGCTAATTTTCATTACGAGCTCCAGCTGTTCAGTAAAAGCCGACGATTTCTGCCGTGTAATTCATTATTGCCGTTTGAACGAAGTGGCAACTGGTAAGTCAATGAGTCAGCCTGTTGCGTAATATGAAGACTAACCACTTGACATTAATTGCGCTAGATCAACTATTTGATATAGGAACCTGATGTTTCAACAGGTTTTGAATGTGTATTAGTCTATTTTCATCTCGCCAGTACTTCACCCAGAGGGCGATATTCGATTCTGTACAACAACGTATAAACTACTGGCACAACAATCAGTGTCAGTATGGTGGCGGCGCCCAGCCCAAACATAATGGTAACCGCCATGGATTTAAAAAATACGTCAAATAGCAAGGGTATCATGCCGAGAATAGTGGTTATTGCCGCCATGGAAACCGGCCGCACACGAGACACCGCCGAGTCGAAAACCGCCAGATAGAGCTCCTTGCCTTCGTTTAGCTCCAGGTTGATCTGGTCTACCAGTACAATGCCATTTTTTATTAACATACCCGACAGGCTGATTAATCCCAGTAACGCGGTAAAAGTAAACGGCGCATCCAGTATTAATAATCCGGCGGTAACCCCTACTATCGATAGTGGAACCGTCGTCCATATGGCAATGGGTTGGCGAACGGTGTTGAATAACAAAATTGTTATGATAAACATCACTAAAATACCCAACGGTATGCTCGCGAATAGTGCAGCTTGCGCGTCCTGTTGTGATTCATATTCACCGCCCCATTCCAGTCGGTAGCCTGCTGGTAACGGAATAGCCTCTATTTTCGGCGCCACTCGTTCGAAAATCGCCGGCACTGTGTCATCCATTAGCAGATTTGCATCAGCCATGGCGGTAATGGTGCGTTTGCGGTCACGGCGGGCAATAATACTATCCTCCCATTCAACTTTGAATTCTGAAACTACTTGTTGGACCGGGATATAAGTGTTATTTGTCGGGCTCCATATTTGTAGATTGGGCGCGTTGCCAATGTCGAGCCGTTCTGACGCAGGCGCTCGCGCCACGATTGGCATCAACGTGGTGCCATCGCGATACAACCCGGTTTGTACGCCACTGAAACTGTATAATAGTAAATTATCGAGATCTTGCTTGGAGACGCCAACTAGCCTGGCTTGTTGCTCCGCGAACTGGGGTCGTACTACTTTTGTCCTGTTGCGCCAGTCGTCACGTACACCAACAGTCGCGGGATCAGAGGCAAGTATGTCTTTAGCCTGAACAGCCAGGCTGCGTAGAACGTCGGGATCGGGGCCACTAAAGCGGGCTTCGATCTTGGCGGGAACTTGCGCCCCTAATATCAGCTTTTTGAAATTTATAACCGCTGAAGGATAGTTATTGTCTGTGTATTTTTCGATTTCGCGAATGATGCTATCGATGACTTCGTAACTGGTGGTTTCAACAATCAACTGACCATAACTGGAGTAAGCTTTTTCCGGGGCGTAGGTCAACATAAAGCGTATACCACCTTTACCAATAGTGGAGCTCACATTGGCGATATTGTCATTTTCCAGAAGCCAGCTTTCCAGTTCCTGCAGATCCCTGGCGGTTTCCCGGATGTCGGTTCCCTGGGCGCGCCAGTAGTCAACGTAGAACATTGGCGTAGTCATATAGGGGAAGAACACGTTTTTTACGTAACCAAATCCGATAATGGCGCCGGCGAACAATCCGATAAGTACGAGCATGGTGATCGTGCGCTGGCGCATACACAGGTCAAGAAATTTACGGTATAGCGTAAACAGCATGCCCTGGTAAGGGTCGCTTTCCGCCTCGGTTACTCCCTGTCTTATTTCTTCCTTAAACAGCAAATCGGCAAGAAAAGGTGTTAGGCTGATTGCGGTAAACCAGCTGAGCATTAAGGAAATCAGTAACACATAGAACAAAGACCCCATGAATTCGCCGGTTGAGTCATTAGACAGGCCAATCGGCGCAAACGCGGTAACTGCTATTACCGTTGCGCCTAGTAATGGCCACATGGTCTGTTTAACAATGGCATTTGCTGCCTGAATTTTTGTCAGGCCGCGCTTCAAACCAATAAGGATGCCTTCAACAACTACAATAGCGTTGTCCACCAACATCCCCAGGGCTATTATTAGTGCTCCCAGCGATATTCGTTGCAGATCAATACCGTAGATCTTCATGAATATGAATGACCCTGAAACGGTGAGAAACAGTATTACGCCGATGATGAACCCACTTTTCAGGCCCATGAATATCAACAACACTACGATTACTATAGCCACGGCGGCTAACAGATTGGCAATAAAATCCTTAACTGATTTCTCTACGTAATACGGTTGGTCATAGATGGTTTGCAGTTCAATACCGACAGGGCGTTGGTATTCCAGGTTATCAAGCCGTTGACGCACTGCTTTTCCGATATGCACAACGTTGTAGCCGGGAGCAAAGGAAACCCCCAGTGTTATTGCCCGATTGCCGTTAATAGAGTTGATATGGTTGGGTACCTCGGAAAATCCACGGCTTATATCCGCTACATCGCGCAAGTAAATCAGCTCCTTTGCGCCATAGTCACTGATAATCAGTTTTTCCAGTTCCCTGACATTTTGGAACTCGCCGGTTGGATGAAATCGGATGTACTCTTCACCAACTTTCACCGCACCGGCTTTTGAAACCACATTTTGAGTTTGTAACAGATCGAATATACGGTTTAACGGAATACCCAGCAGGGCTAATTTATTCCGGGAAATTTCTACGAATACTTGTTCCGGCTGGTCGCCCGCAACCGCGACTTTGCCGACACCTTTGACCAACACCAGTTCGCGTTTTAGGCGGTCTACATAATCGGATACTTCTTTGTAACTATAACCATCACCAAATACCGCCAGTAACAAACCGTAGACATCACCGAAATCATCGTTAACTAGGGGTGGTTTTACACCCGGCGGCAGTTTAGGTGTTACATCGTTAATTTTGCGCCGTAATTCATCCCAGATTTGCGGCAGGTCATCCGGTCCATAGATATTGCGCATGGTCACCGTAATTTGCGAAAGGCCATTGGATGAAATAGAACGTATGTAATCGACATAGGGCAATTGTTGGATAGCGTTTTCCAACAGGTAACTGACTTCCTCTTCGACCTGTTGGGCAGAGGCGCCAGGGTATTGAGTAATCACTACTGCATCCTTTACCGTGAATTCAGGATCCTCCAGCCGCCCCAGGTTGTTATAGGAAAGAATTCCTCCCACTAAAAAAACAATAATCAGTACCCAGGAAATGACTTTGTTGCGGATAAAATATTCAGCGATGTTCATGTCCGGTTGGCCGCTCTGTATGTGTTATTAATTAATAGAGGGAAAAGCTTGAATAAGGCCACTATAAGCCGCGTTCACGAACCATTGGTCTGACTTTTTGTCCTTGCTTAAGAAAATGTACACCGGCCGCCACTACTTTGTCTCCTTGTGATAGTCCTTCGGTGATGACAATGCCATTGGTGGTTAACTCGCCGACTCTTACAGCAGTTTCCGACACCTGTTGTGAACCAGGATCGTATTTCCAGACAAAGCGTTCATCGCTGTGAACAGGTCGATCCTCGGCGGAGAATACTGCTTCGACGGGAACGATGAGTCCATCAGTATCCTCTTCAAGTATTTTTGAAATATCAGCAACGATAGTTGCTGTCATACCTGGCAGAATTTGCATGCCTTGCGGCATTTTCATGGTAACAATGACACGATATGCCTGAGTATTGGGGTCGGCCTCGGTGTCGAACTCTTTGCCAAAAGCTTTGAAAGTTTTATCAGGGAACTGATCAAACTTGACGTCGACACCTTTTCTTTGTTCAGGTGGTTTTTCCCTGACCTTGGTGATTATGTTTTCGGGAACGTAGAATTCCAGGTCAATGGCGTCGACAGTTTGTACCACCATGATGGGTTCTTTTGCCTGGACGTTCTCAAAGTTTTTAACCAATACCCTGGAAACACGGCCATCAAAAGGGGCGCGTAGCGACGTATAGTCCATGTCTTTTTTAGCAAGCTCCAAATCAGCCTTCGCTGCCAGGAAATTGGACTTGGCTTTGTCAAAATCAGATATAGGTATGAGCCGGTCTTTTACCAGTTTATCGGCACGTTCATACTGCGCCTTGGCAAGCTCATATTTTGCCTTCCGGTCATCAAGGCGTAATTTAAAATCCGTTTGATCGAGCTGTGCCAGCAATTGGCCATGTTCAACCTTATTGCCTGCTTTTGCTGGAAGTTGTTTTAATTCACCACTGACTCGGAACGCCAGTTCCGAGCGCTCAGAAGCCTTAACTTCGGCGGGAAAAGTTCGAATACCGGAAGTCCCTTCACCCACTGTTACAATCTTGGCCGGGCGAACAACTTCCGGTTTGGCATCCTGTCCCTTATCTTTTCCACAGGCACTCAAGCTTCCCATAAGTGCTATGCTAAGTGTTATTAACTGAAATTTCAGTAGCAGGTTAGTAATGTCTGATGTCGGCATTATATTATTCACTCTAATAACATTTATGGTTTAACAAATTACTCGGGTATTTAAGAATCTCTGGTGGCTATTTTTGTCAGCTGTAACGATGATAGCACGCTACGGAGGTATGCATCGTCATATTAAAGGCCATCAAAAAGGTGGCTAAATTATGTTCAATCGCTGGTATTTACCATAGCGACTGATTACCTGTAGTACACTATTCTCGTTGCTAATCAAAACAACAAATCGAAAAAGCGTTACTAGCCCAAAATAATGGCACTACCTCGTCCCAATTTGTTCGGCACACTGGCACAGGAGAACCGCTTTGTTCTGCTGTTTATATCCCTTGTTGTTTTTATGGTTGCTTCGCCGCTGGTAAAGTCGTTGCAGAATATTGAAATGACATTCTGGAGTAATGCCATAATGGCGTTTCTATTTATGCTGGCGGCGATTTTTGCAGTGAGTAAATCCCGATCGTCTAAAATCATCGGGGCGTTATTTACGATCCTAATAGCAGCGCTGCAAGTTGTACAGCTGTTCGCGGAGCAGACTGCCACTCTCATGCTTTTTCACATATTGACAGTTGCTTATCTTGGCTACGTGATCATATTGGTTACAGGATATGTTTTTGCGCAGCAGCATATCAACGCCAATAAAACTTTTGCGTCGCTGTGTGTTTATATTTTACTGGGGTTCGTGTGGGCATTGATATATTCTTTTCTGGAAATACTGCAGCCAGGCTCATTTTTGATGTCGTTTGTAGAGGCGAATAATTCCTGGCAAATGCGATTCGGACAAGGACAATCCGTTATTCCCCTGTACTATAGCCTGGTGACTATGACCACCCTGGGCTATGGCGATATAATTCCAGTCACCGATAGTGCGCGTATGTTTGCTGCCATGCAGGCTGTTATTGGCCAGCTTTATATTGCCGTGTTAGTCGCCCGCCTGGTGGCGGTATATACTTCCACGCCAAAGCAAACGTAGTATTAGTAGAAGCCATTGTTTATGCTACAACTTGAATTCACCAAAGATACTTAAGTCATTCCCGCCAAATTAAATATTTCTCATACATGCCGGCGTAGTAATTCGTATCAATGAAGGCGCTATATTGTTGTTTATTTTTATCTGCAAAATCAGTTGAAACGGGTTGTAACTGGCAATGAACCAGTCCAATCAGTCATTGAGTATCGCTTCAAACTCCAGGAATTGCTTTACTAGTTGGACAAACTGCTGGATATGAACTGTTTGCAAATGGTGACGCTGTTAACTTTTAATTGCAGGTATCGATCAGGTGATCGCCTTGTGGTATCTGTTATTTCGAAGATTTTGAATCATTCTGCAGGCAGGGACTATGTCGTTCTTTATCGCCTTTAGCCAGGGATCTATACATATATCCCAAAACTTGCGCCGGTATATAAACCTGTGGGAGCAAGAGGTAAGTTGTATATTCTTTCGCGATCGTTTCATAGGGAACTGCGGTTACAGTAGGATCTACTAATGGGCCTGTTATTTTTACCGGTGTCGTGCTGGACCAGATTTTCTGTTTTGATTTTGGTAGTAAAACCATGTCGATGGTTTCATTTTTTAGATCAATCGTTGCATGACCTCCGGAGGTCAAACCGACACTGTCAGCGTAAATGCTGTCCGTATTGACTATACCGTCCGCTATATTTCCTCTCACTATAACGCAGTGAATATTAGTATACGCGCTACGGGAAGTAGTGGAAGCCAGAGCCCATCCCACAAGGTCGACTGCCAGAAGCTCCAGGTGGCGGCGTAATACCCGGGCATTCTCTGCAACGATACCGAATGGTCCGTTCAGGTTAGATGCTATTTCATGGGGGGTCTGCCCATGGCTCTTCAAATCAATGTCCAAAGTGGCTTTGCCTTCCTTGATATACGGCACCCCAATTTGATTGAGAATTTTTCCAAAATCAATATCCTGGCCTTGAACTTTATATGCATATTGGGCAGGTTCTCCATGTTCGACTTTGACAAAAATATTCATAGCGCCATTCTCGAACTTCACTTGAGCCGGTTGTAATATTAAAGAACCATTTTCTACTTTTACACCCATTTTGACGCTGTCGAATCCCTTGGTAGCACCCACTATCTCATTAATATCCAAGGTAAAAGTAAAATCAAAATCCCGTAGACGAGATGTGTTAATCGCCCGCCTGCTAAACAGGTAACGTTTGCCGGTATCTGAACTCTTCTCATCCGATTTTTCAAGCTCTACCTGTTTAATTTCAGGCGCCGCTTTGGGTGTCAATCCAAAATCAGCCAGATGCAGTACCGGGATCGAGACAATTCCGGTTATTTCAGGGCGCGTGCTGGCGATTGAGGCACTAAAATCGCTGTTTATTACAGTATTGTTAACGGTAATTTCACCGGAAAACGTGCCCTTTTTCTTTGCGGCCTTTAATAAGCCCTCGGCGCTTAAAGATTTTATATTGATATAATCTATGCCCCATTTTTTTGCGAATACTTTTACGTCAGGTATAGAAAGCCGGCTGGTTACATTTGCCTCGGCGTTTTCAGTAAACTCAGTTACACTGCCGCGGGCCTGTAGCAAAAAAGCATCGCTCTTTCCGATTTGAAGTTCTAGTTGCTGAATACCAATCCTGCCACTCTCACCTTTTAAATTTCCGCTTGCTTTTAGCGGGCCAAGATCGGGAATTTTCCGGTCCAGGATAGGGGAAAGGCCTAGCATCGAAGGTATATCGATATCAACAGACAAGTCTGACTCAACAATAGCTATGCGAGGCTGGTAGCTTAGTTTCGGAACGTTACCTTTGGCAATAATATGTGGTCCATCGGGTTTTCCGAGATTTACATTGATATCTAGCACCGCCAGGTCATTGGAGTCACCTTTGATGTCAAACTTTGCTTTCCCTTGCTTCAGGCTTGCAATTAATACGTCAAGCCGATCGGATAAACCTTTAATTGGTTTGTTGAGTATAAAGTCAGTATGAAAACTTAGTCCGGTGTAGGCAATTGGATTAAAAACCGGGAGTCTTTCTATTTCCCCGGAAATCTCAAGTTTTAATTCATCCCCGTCGCCAATTGTTGCATCCAGGTCGTTGATTGAAAGTATGTCTGCGGCGCCGCCAAGCTTAGCTTCCAGTCTTACAGGGCCCAGGCTGGGAAATTCTTTAGCTGTTGATGGCAGGATTTTTTTTATATCAGAAGCATTCAACAAAACATGTAGATCTGCCGATTCCACTGGATGTTTAGCGTGGAAGTCACCAAAAGCCATGGTTCCGGTCACATTGATCTTTGTATCTTGGTCCTTGCTGTTTGTAAAACGAATGTTGGTGATGGTTGAGTTCAGTTTCGATCCGCTAAAATTTCCAGTCAGGGTTAGGGGCCCCAGTTCGGGTGTCTGTGTATCCAGTGCTTTAGATATTTTCGAGGTGGACTCAGCTTGTAATTCAAAGTCCACATCGATTTCTGTATTGGGTTGCTCGTTTAATGGTATGCGGCCAATTTGCCCTTTAAACGTTAAGGCAATCCCGTTTCCGGAGACGTCACCTTTTAAATCCGAGAGTGCTAGAAATTTGTCAGACGGTGAGGTCATCGTAGCCTTAAAATTTACTGCACCTAGCTCTGGAACTCCTTTGATGAGAAAATATTCAAGTTGCCGGGTGGTGGGTGAGAATGCCGTAATATCAAGTGTCATGTCGCGGAAAGGTTGTTCAAAATGACTGTATAGGATATTTGTCTTGCCGTTTAACTCAGCCTGTAATTTCTTATGGTTGTTGGCGGTTATGGAAATGTCGGTTAGTTCCAGTTGTCTGCTTGACAGTGCCACCATTGATGAAAACTCAATATTTTCCAGGGTAGGAAAATCATTCGGAATCCATTGTTGGAATGGGGTCGTATTCCACAGTTGCCCCGTTGCTTTGATTTTGTGGGTCTGTGGCTTTGTCAGGTCGTTAATAGTGCCTGTTATGTCCACCATTAATACATCCGGATTCGAAAGGCGAATATTCAAATCATTTGCGGCTATATTGGGAAAGTCACCTGATATTTCTGCATAGGCATCGAACTTGCCCAGATTGAGATCGTAACCGAGAAAAGGCTTAAGAAGTGCGCCCGTTTCTTCGATATTGGCTCTTAATACAATATCGAAGTCCGATCCACGTTTGATGTTGCCAATGGTTCCTTGTGCCTCAATACTATAGTTGGTGCTGTTTAGATTGATAAAAACCGGGTAGGGACCGGCTGGATATTCGCTAGTGGCCGGAGAACCCAATTGACCCTGAATTTCTATTTCCTTATCGTTAATCAGGCCTTGTCCCTCCAGTACTAACTGGTTATAGGCAGTTTTTTGTTTCAGCGTGACGTTTTGTAGTGTGGATCGCAAAAGGGGATGGTTATTTTCATCAACATACTTAACAAATATATTTTTCAACTCAGCATTTTCAATAATAGGAAATACCCAGCGATTTTCGTCTGTTGAATCTGCAGAGGAAATTGAATCGGACCTTGTTGATTTGGTAAAGTAAATTTCCGCGTCGCTGATTTGAATGTTTTTAACGATGGGTAAAGTGCCAAACAACGATAATAGTCCAACTTGAAGGGTAAAATGTTTTATATCGGCGTTTAAACTATTCTCTCTATTTGTCAGTCTGGCTTTGGATACATTGACAGTGGGGTGTAGGGAAAAGTCAAAGTTTATCTGACCGTTAATAGACAGTTTGAGGTCGGTGGAAGTCTCAACTTTTTTGATTAATAAAGCTTTGTAGTCTTCGTTGTCCAGGCTGGCGATATAAACAACGACAGCAACAGTCATTAGCATAGTCACTGCTAACAACGCTAATAAACTTACTTTAACATAGTGCATTGTATTTTTATTAAAAAATCAGATACAGTTAAATAGTTGGTCCATAAATCAATAGAATAAAACCAGTACCTCAATGGCTTTTTCAGTGTTTCATCAGGAACGCGGCGCGCGATTCTATACTACAAATTATAGTTCACAGTCACGCCAATCAACGTTCTTAAGGTTGGTTTGGCAAAAAAGCCATTGAATTTCGTTGGAATCCTCACCAAATGACTCAATCATAGTTGGCCGGGCAATATCCGATATGGTATCTGATTTCTGCTTTTCCCGCATGAGGACGGACTGTCGTTATTCAGCAAGCACCGCTGAGGATGAGAATCTGTACGGACAAAGGCTGGTCGCGGTGTTCGCGTTATAATATCCACATAAATAACCATAACGATAGAACCATTTAACGGAGTATTGTAATTTCTACGCTGGGTATACCGGGGACCGGTGCGGCGATAACAATGCGCAGTGGGGAAGTGGCGGGCTCTATTGACAGCAGAAACGTGAATTATGGTTAAATTATGACCAATAAATGAAGTTCAACATTTATTCGAATCTTCTGTAGTACACTGTTCCAGTTAGGAATTGGTGTAACAAAACAAAAGCGTTTATAAATCATTAAAATGGCATCATCTCGTTTCAGATCGTAGAGACTGCGGGTATTGGCGAGCCGATTTGCTCTCCTGCATATATTCTTATGTGTGGTGGCTGGGTCCGGGTTAATG
>JASFMT010000035.1:0-15446 GCA_050117455.1 Gammaproteobacteria bacterium
ATTATGATTGAATTACTAACCTATCTCGTGGGCGGTGTATCAGCCCTGGCAATCATCCTGATGACAATTTTGGTTTATCAGATTTACGACGAGAACAATCCCTTCAATCACGATCGTCCGGACGAAAACACCCGTATCGATTGATTGCCTTTGCAACGCGCGGCCCCTTGCCACGTTTATGCACCTCACCTGGCAAGGCACCGAAAAACGGCGTACAGGCCTGCTTAACGCCAGTCAATTAGTAGTTACTGAGAACAGAAGTTAATGATAAAAATTGCCGGCAGTAGCGCAAATTTATTTTAGACGCACAGATTGAACGTAAAAAAAGCCGGTTATACCGGCTTTTTTTACGACTGCACACCCTTGTGTATGCATATCCAATCAATATGCAGGCAATAACGAATGTAACCTTTTTTCTCCGACCTCCGATCGAAAGTACAGTCGACTCAACTTGCGCGCCATTAAACGCCAGTCAGGTGTTTTCCGGTAACCAGACACTGATCGACGCGCCCCCCAAAGGCGAACAGCTAATGGACAGGTCTCCGCCGTAAATCTGCGCGATGTCCTGCACCACCGACAAACCAATACCATGACCACTGATTCCCTGGTCCACTCTCACGCCCCGTTGCACCACGTGCTTGACCAATTCATCAGGAACGCCCGGACCGTCATCTTCAACACAGAATAATATGCCGGTTTTGTTTTTTTGCGGATGGGATTGCATGATCGCGGAAATCCGCACCACGCCGCGGCAATATTTAAAGGCGTTATCCGTTAAGTTGCCAAATACTTCCATCAGGTCACCTTCGTCGCCATGAAAGACAACATTCCTGTCCACCTCGACATTCGCCTTAATGGCTTTTTCCGCATAGACCTTGGTAAGACTTTTCACGACCTTCTTGATCATCATTTCAATGTCCACCGGTGCGATCAATGGACTCTGTCCGGCTGTCGCCGCCCGCTGTAACTGATAGTCGGAAATCTGCACGATACGGTCGACCTGTTCCTGAATGGTTTTCGCCGCTTTGGTATCCATCGGTTTCTCGTCCAGGGTGCTTTGCATAACCGCCAGCGGCGTCTTTAAACTGTGGGCCAAATCACCCAGTGTGTGGCGATAGCGCTCCAGGTGTTCCTGCTGGTGACTTAACAACGCATTGACGTTGCCCGTGAGGCCCTTGAGCTCGCCGGGATAATCCTCGCTGAGCCGCACCTTTCGGCCGGCTTCGATAGCCGTTAGTTCACCGGCGGCGCGGTCCAGCGGTGCCAGTCCCCAGCGCATTATGGCGCCCTGCACGATCAATAATAGCAGCGCGACGCCACCGAGTAGCCCCCATAGATTACGCCGAAAATTCGCCACCTGATTGTTGAATTCATCCAGTTTTTCCGCGACGCTAAAGGTATAAACCTTCCCTGCCTTGTCATGCCAGGCAATACCATGGCTATACATGGCTACCGCGAAAGTCCTGGTCACGTCGGCATAGGAGAAATCCGTTTCGTTGCGCGACAAACGAACCTTATAGGGAACATTGATTCCCACGGGAGTGGGTGAGCTCCAGACAATACGTCCTTCGGGGTCGGTAATACGGGCGTAGGTATCGGGTGAAAAACTCAAGAAGCTGGTTTCCGGATAGACTTCCGGCATATAGACGTTACCGTCGTCATCAATGGCGGCAACCGCAATCAGCGCATAAACCTGCACTTCGAGGCGTTTTTGCAGCGCCTGTTCGGTACTGGTTCGGTAGGCGCGATCAAGGGTTACTCCCGCCAGACCAAAAAACGCGGCCAGAATGGCGCTAGCAGCAATTAAAACGCGAGCGTTAAGTGACAACATGATTCTGTATGACAAGTATTGATGACCGGCGTTGCATAAAACGATCTGCCAAGTGTAGCATGACTCATCGGGTTACGTCGGCGATCATCGCAGCGGTATTCAATGACGCACGATAAAATACCGCTGGACGCTACAGGTTTGCAACAACTTGTCGTTACTGTTTCAATATGGCATGTTGCTACCGTGTAAGACGATGCAGCGCCATTACAAATTCTATCGATACCAGTACCAGACCGCGTCGTATGGCCATCAAGAAACGCAAAAAGAAAACCGTCCGCCGATCGTCGTGGGCCCGCTTCTCAAAGGAAAGACTCCTGCAAATGCGCATCTGTGATCTGGGACTGTCCCTGGAAAACAGTCCTATTTTGCCGCGCATTCACCGGTTATATCGGGAACTGGATAAACAAAAATTGCCATTTAAGCCCCACTTTTGGTTATCGGATGAATGGTTTTCACCGGATGGTATTCCGGGCGTCGCCGTCCCGTTTTTTCTGGTCCATCCACGCCTGAAAAAACTGGAAAAGGATTTTATGCTGGATGTCGAGGGCGACAACTACCTCTCTTGTATGAAACTGTTGCGCCACGAAACCGGCCACGCCCTGGCTAACGCTTACAAACTCACCAAGCGCAAGGATTGGCGCAAAATGTTTGGCAATCCCAATGCCGCTTATCACGATTCATATTTGCCCAAACCCTACAGTAAACGCTTTGTGGTCAACCTGCCCGGCTGGTATGCGCAAAGCCATCCCCACGAAGACTGGGCGGAAACCTTTGCGGTGTGGTTAACCCCAAATTCGGAATGGAAAAAACGTTATCGCAACTGGCCGGCATTGAAAAAACTGCGATATGTTGATGACCTGATGCAGGAATTACGGGAAAAACGGCCTATAATAACCAATAAAAGAACTGATTATCCCATCGAAAAAATAAGAATAACGCTCGCACAATATTATGAAGACAAAACCAGCCGCTACGGCGTTGACAGCCCGGAATTTTTCGATTTCGATCTTCGCCGCCTGTTTATTACCCGCGACGAAGAACCTGCCGGTGAAAAAGCATCCCGTTATATCCGCCGCGTTAAACAACCTGCCATGGCAACGGTACAACGTTGGACCGGTGAATATAAATACCGCATCAACGAAGTGTTACAGCATATGATCAAGCGCTGTGACGAACTGGACCTGCGCGTTGATGAATCCAAAGGCGATATGCTGCCGGATATTACCTCCTGCGTCACGATGGTGGTCATGAATAAAATGCACAGCGGAGGATTCAACCTTTCGCGATGAAGAAAAAACTGCGTGTAATGATCCTGACCCACCAGTACATGGTGCCACCCGATGATTTGAGTGGTCCTGACGATCCGCGCATGGAAACCTGTCAAACCGAAGTGGATGTGCGCGATGCGTTACTGTCACTGGGCCATGAAGTGCAGATTCTCGGACTCGATGATGATGTTTCCCCGGTTCGGGAGATGATCGAAAACTGGAAACCGGATATTGCATTTAACCTGATGGAAGCATTTGCCGAAAACGGCGCCCTGTCTTACTACGTGGTGAGTTTTCTTGACATGATGCGCGTCCCTTACACGGGCTGTAATCCGCGGGGGCTGTTATTGGCCAGCGATAAAATTATTTCCAAAAAATTACTGTCCTATCACCGCGTACCCATACCGAAGTTTTATACCATCCGCCGCGACCGGAAAATCCATCTTTCCAAGATCAGCAAGTTCCCGTATCCGATGATCGTCAAATCGGCTATAGAACAAGGCTCCATCGGTATTTCCCAGGCATCCTATGTATCCACACCGGAAGAACTGGTGGAGCGCGCCGAACAATTATTTAACATAGTGGACGGTGATGCCATCGCGGAACAATACATTGAAGGCAGAGAATTATATGTAACCGTCATAGGCAACAAACGTTTGCAGGTGTTGCCGGTACGGGAACTGATCTTTGATAACATCGACGACAATATGCATCGCATCGCCACCTACAGCGTGAAATGGAACACTAAATACCGGGATCGCTGGGGTATTGACTACCAGTTTGCCCGTTCCATGCCGGCAGCGGTCAGCGATGCCATTCCGAAAATTGCCAAGCGTGTATACCGCATTCTGGAAATCAGCAGTTACGCCAGGCTGGATCTGCGCCTGACGCCCGAAGGTAAGCTTTATGTACTGGAAGCGAATCCCAATGCGGCTATTTCAGCAGAAGATGACGTGGCTTTTTCCGCGGAACGGGCGGGTCTGAGTTATGAAAAGCTGATTCAACGCATTCTTAATCTGGGATTACAGACGAAAAACTAAACCTTGCCCGTCAATCCTGGCGTCCTGTTATTTTGTTGTTACACGTTTTACATTCCAGTTGATCACCGATATGCCGCGCACGCCCGCTTTCACTGACTACCCATGGGCGGTTTTGCCACGGCGGATTGTGGCGTACATGTTGTTGATGACCACAGGCCAGCATTGCCACCCAGTCACCGTGGTCGTCCTGGAAAAATCCGACAATGTCCTGCTTCAAAATGAGTGCTGTTCGATATATTGAAGAACAAATAAAGCGCCAGCAGGGGAACGGTACTGTATGCTAATTGACTCGGCATACAGGTACCGCTCTGCTGCACTATTGCTAGTACTTGCTAGTACATAGAATTACCTGGGTAATTTCTCCTTGATAGCTTCCACCACGGCTTCACTGGACGTGGCGTCAACATTTAACAACAACCCTTCTTTTTCATAGAAACCAATCAATGGTGCTGTTTTTTCGTTGTAAGTTTCAAGACGATGGTTGATGGCTTCTTCGGTCTCATCTTCACGCTGGATGACCGGGCTACCACATTTGTCACACACGCCTTCCTGTTTTGGCGGATTGCTTTTCACATTGTAGATCGCCTGGCAGTCGGAATTGGAACAGGTACGACGTGTCGTCAAACGATCCAGGATCACTTCGCGTGGCACGTCAATGTTGACGGCCATATCCAGTTTCATGTCCAGCTTGGCAAGTAATTTCTTCAGCGCTTCAGCTTGTGGAATGGTGCGGGGAAACCCGTCCAGCAAAAAACCTTTTTGGCAATCCGGTTCCTGCAGGCGTTTTTCCATTATGCCCATAATCAACTCATCCGGCACCAGGTCACCCCGCTTCATGTAGGCTTCCGCTTCTTTGCCCAGTTCGGATTGAGCCTGCACGGCACCGCGCAGAATATCACCGGTGGAAATCTGCACTGAACCATCATACTCGGTCAACATTTTTGCTGCTGTTCCTTTACCGGCGCCCGGTGCACCGAGAAGAATTAACTTCATGTAACCATCCCCTTTTCTCTGTTGGTTGTTACTGTCGTCGTCGTAAATAACGGCAGAAGGAAACGCGCCATAGTACCCATGGCGAGTTATGGCATTGTGCCACCATCGTTTTACCGACGGCAAATAAAATTCCTTTGAGTATGAAGAGAAAAATTCAATTTGCGGGCGCGACGAAGAAAACAGAGCAATGTACGCGGACAATTCACGTAAAGAACTGTATAGTTATTCTACACTACACGATTAGCTATCTGTGCGGCTGGTAATCTCAAGAAGATGATAGCCAAACTGGGTTTGCACGGGGCCATGCACCACACCCAACTCTGCATTAAAGACTACTTTATCGAATTCCGGCACCATCTGGCCTGGAGAAAACTCTCCAAGATCGCCACCGTTTTCTCCAGACGGACATAAAGAATATTGTTTTGCCATATCGGCAAAATCGGCGCCCTCAGTCAGCTTTGACTTGATTTCTTCGCATTGCTGCGGGGTTTCCACCAGAATATGGCGGGCTGTGGCTTGTCGCATAAGGTATCACTCCCTGAGTTTATATCAATTGAAATATTGTCTATGCAGATTTCTGAGATTTACTTTGTGCGTTGCGCCGGCAGGTTTGCTGAACAATATCCAGCAAAACACTCCAATCCACCGGCTTGTTCAAATACGCTACCGCGCCTAATGACATGCAGGTCTCACGTTCTCCGGCGATGGTCATGACGATGACAGGTATAGAGGATAAATCGGGCGTCTTTTTCAGCTCCTTGATCAGCGAAATACCGTCTTTAATGGGCATCATGATATCGGTGATAATAATGTCCGGTTTCACTGTGTGTGCCAGTGATATTCCTTCGTCTGCACTGGCAGCAGTATGAACGTAAAATCCACTACGCGTCAGAAAGCGCTCCATGAGATCGCGCACTTCGGCATCGTCGTCGATGGACAGTATCGTGGAAATCCTGCTCCGCCGATGAGCGTTATCATCCTCCGCTTCGTCCCCCTTGTTGGCCGCACCGAAGCGAATTAATGCAGGATCAACCTTAGGACCGATTTCGAGTATCTCTGCAAAATGTCGCTGTGGTTTAACTATCGTTTGATTGGGCAGGCGCACAATAAATGATGATCCTTTGTCCGGTGTACTCTCGACGGAAATAATGCCGCCGAGCAGTTCACACAATCCTTTGCTGATCGCCAGCCCCAGCCCGGTACCTCCATATTGCCGCGTCGTGGAACTATCGGCCTGGGAAAAGCTCATGAAGATTTTGTCCAGTTGCTCCGGCGTCATGCCAATACCGGTATCCGAAACAATAATCTTCAGCCACGATTCCTGCTCGAATTTATTTTGCGTCACCGAGACAGCAATTTTCCCGTTGTTGGTAAACTTGTTGGCGTTATTAATAAGGTTGTAAAGGATTTGGCGGAACTTGGTGGTATCAGTAGTAAACTCGTCGAGATCGGTATCATAATTGACGATAATTTCATTGTTATTGTTGTTCGCCAATTGGCGTGTACTTTCGATCACCTCGTTAATCACTTCCGGGACGTGCACGTTCTCGAAATAAGTTTGCATTTTGCCCGATTCAATTTTGGAAATATCCAGAATATCGTCAATAATGCTCAACAGATGCGTACCAGCTGAATATATTTTATTGAGGTCTTCATTGAGGGCATCGTCTTCCGCGCTGTCTTCGCGCATGATTTCCGAATAGCCCAATATGGCATTTAGCGGGGTACGCAGTTCATGACTCATATTCGCGAGAAATATACTTTTCGCCTGATTGGCATGCACTGCATCGTCCTTGGCACGCGTTAGTTCCTGAGTTCGCTCCGCCACGATATCTTCCAGGTGTAGCTTATGCTGTTCAAGCTCTTTTACCGTCTGGTTAAGCTCATCAGTGCGCGCCTCGACACGATCTTCCAGCAGATGTTTTTGCTGTTCGGCCTGTTCCACGTATTCATTGAGATTTTCCGTCTCCCGGAATACAAGTTTGTCCGCCTTGCGGGAGACAAAAATTAAAATAAAATACAGTACCGTTAGTGTGACGAAAATACCCGCGAAGGCCATCACCTGGTTACGCTCAGCCTGCTCGTAGTTATCCGTAATGTCGTAATAAACTTCAAACACCGCGCGTATCGCATTATTGTGTTGATCACGAATCGGCAGATAACTGGAAATAATGTGGCGGTCCGTTAATTGACCGTGGGTTGATCTGAATTTTTCCCGGAACCTGACTTCACTAATGATTTCGCCTGTTCTGGCCGACTGTTTGCCCGGATAATTTCCTGCTTCGTAATCGCCAATATCCAGTTCATCGGTCGAAAACACGGTTCTCCCATTTGGATCATAAATTTTGACCTTTAAAATGGGTAATCCCTGAATGCTCTTAATCGTGTTGAGATACGTTTTCTGGTAGGTGTCGTGCCTTGCCAGTAACCCGGGATCCAGAGCCATTGCCTGTGCCATGAAAGGTTCGAACTCCGGCCATAGGGTATTTACCAGGGTACGGGTCACCGCGGTATTTTCCTGCTTACCTGCCTGCACCACAGAGTGAATCGACGCAACGCGGAAGAAATATACGAACACGAACGCCACGACGACAATGCCGATTAGTGAAGCCACCGAGAAAAATCGCCGTACGGAAAAATGTGGCCGTAACAAAGGCTTAGCGCTATTTGGATTGGTCATGAATCGTCTGTTATTGCCTGCAGGAATACGAAAGATCTCAAAGTGTTATCGGCGTCATCCAGACAACTCTTGATGTCTTGCCGCCCAAAAGCCACTAGTCGGAAAACCCCTTGTGCCGGTCGCCCTGGTCCCCGTTTCAACACAATAAATGAAGCGCGCTCCAATCTTGAACATCACAACCATATGATTTTTGGGAATTTTTTAAAATGAGCCGATAGTGATAGAAAATGGCGAGTAACAGTCTAAAAACCTGAATTAGACAGATCACCACCGCCGAACCTACAATGACATTCTCTCCGCCCACAACGCCATCGCGGAAAAATTCCACTAACGGAGCCACAGGCTGCTTGCCGGCTTCGCCCCGCAAATCTGCCTATTGGGGACGAACCCCACGATCGAGGACCGAATGATGATACACAGAAACGGAAAACTGGTATTGGTATGTCTGCTCCTGGCCGGATGCGCCACCACGGATTACATTCCCGGTCCCCTCGCCTACCAAACGGTCAAGCCTGGCGCGACGCTTACCTTGCACCAGCCGTTAACTATTGAGCCACACTCGGCCGGGGTCCGTATTCAGTACGGCAAGGTCATTCCCCATAAACTGCTGGATCAGTGGTACCCCAATTGCCGTTTTGAAGTGCTGAATCCCAGGGAAACGAAGCAGGTCATTCAGCCGGAAACGTTTACGATCACCCGGGTGACATATGAAAATTACCTGGTCCGCGCCGATTCGGTGATGCTGGCCCAGGTGGGGATTGGTATTTCAATTGGTGGTGTTGGTGGTGACGGTGACGCCCCGACTGCCGACGTTTACACGACTTTCTTCTACCTGGAATCGGAAACGCAACCGGATGTATCACGCCTGTTGTGCGAGTACTGGGAAGATCCTGCCGACGCCCGTCACTTGATGCTGGAGGAAATTCAGCAAGCACTTGGGGATATTATTTCTATCAATGCCAACCCATCATCGGGTGTTAACTAACAGCGACCGGTAAATTTGAGTTTCTTAGCCCGCCAGGTTTCATCGGTGCACCGAACACTGCAATAAAACAAAAACGGGGCTTGTATCGCCCCGTTTTGCGGTTTGTGCTTGCCATAGATATTAACGGCGGCGCTTGGCCTTTTTCTTTTTCACTGCTTTCTTTTTGGTCGACTTCTTTTTGGCGGACGCTTTCTTTTTGGTAGCCTTCTTTTTCGCCGCTTTTTTGCGGGTGGGCGCTTTTTTGGTGGCTTTTTTCTTCACAGCCTTCTTCTTGGCCGCTTTCTTTTTAGTCGCGGCTTTCTTCTTAGCGGCTTTCTTCTTAGCTGCTTTTTTCGTTGCGGTTTTCTTCTTGGCAACCTTCTTTTTAGCGGCCTTTTTCTTCGCGGGTGCTGCTTTGGCTTTCGTTTTGACAGCTTTCTTACCAGCCGGTTTTTTCGGCTTGGTATTCTGGATGGTGCTGATTAAGGATTTAACGCGTTTAATCTTGTCTTCCATGGCATTGACGGCAGCGTTGGCCCTGTCTCCCGGCGTTTGGCCTTCGGCTAATTTGCCATAAGCCAGTTCCACCAATGGTTCGTCGAGGCTGGATTGCCCATTAGACGCTTGCCTGGCTTTGTCCCTGGCATCGAGTTCCAGCTCAAACAACCTGGTTTCCACCGTAAAGCCTGCCCAACCGCCGTAACCATCATTAGACACTTTAATGTCTTTATTCAATTTATCCTTCCATATGCCAATGCCTGCATTGAGGTCATCAATGAGTCCATTGAGCGAATCAATTGCGATCTTTCTGGCTTTTTGATTCGTTTCTTCAGCTGCTAACTGATTGGCACCTTTTTCAAGCCCATGCATAGTGAATCCCTCTCGCTTTAAACTGATGTGAATGCAATTGCCAATGCTACCCCGGTGCAAATGAAACGTTATGCTGATTGCATCGCTAAGTGTGGGCTATGATATATATTTAATCATCAAGTAACAACTCTCCGGTTGATAATTTTTACTATCACTAAATCAGTACGCCATGTGTAAAAATAGCAACGGCCGCAAAACTGCTTGTAATCGCGGTCAAACTGATTAAAATTTTAACAGCCCTTTCGCGTTATACTTCGCAATATAAGATGGTGCATCCCTTTTTCTGGCAGATTGGCATTCGCCGACAGAAGCGCGCATTATCCATTGCTTTGGCAATATGGAACTCAGCAATGATCGATTTCATATGACTGAAAACACGGCTGGTACCGATACTCATTCCACAACCGCGACAAAATCCGTCAATGGGAAGGAAAATCCCGCTAGCGGCGAACCGCGATTTTTATGTGATGAGATGTTACGCGGCCTGGCCCGTTGGCTCCGGGCCGCCGGATATGACACAAAAACCGCTGAAGCAGGCAGCGCTGATGGGGTATTGCTACAGCAGGCTTATGACGAACAGCGTTATTTATTAACCCTTGATCGCAAGATTACGCAGCAAAATCGCAGCGGTGCAAATGTCATTGTGCTGACCTGCAATAACACCGATAGCTGCGCCCACGTACTGGCACAAGAGATGGCCATAAACTGGTTGTTCCGGCCTTTCACGCGGTGCCTGTTATGTAACTCACGATTAAAAACCGCGGACCCTGCAATGCTCCGGCAGGTGCCAAAGCAAAGCCGCCCCCTTGCCGATCCCCTGTTATACTGCCCACATTGCAACAAGATTTACTGGGACGGTAGCCACGTAGCGCGCATGCGCCAACGACTTCAAAAATGGGCTAACCGAAATGGTTCCGGAGAATAAACAAAAAATACGGGAAAATGTCACACCCCGGGCAACACGCTGCGCGTCAGTGCAACGGCGATGATATAGACCAGCACAATCAACGCGGCAACCCAACTAACCACCCTGACCTGGCGGGAGCGGCCGTGATGTAACGCCACCATTCCCAGTCCAATATAAACCAACAACGCGATCACTTTCGCGGTCAACCAGGGCTGAATGAACGGGTATTGCTGTATCTGGATGGTCAATATAATAGCGCTGACCAACAGGACCGTATCGACCATATGCGGTGTCACTCGCACCCAGCGCTGCGACAGACGGTCAGAATTCTGGATCATCCACACGCCACGCAACACAAACAAAGTTGCGCTGATAGCGACGCTTGCCACATGTAATGATTTTATCGTTAAATACCATGACATAGACGCGATTTCCTAGGGAGTCGTTTTAGCCGGTACGACAACTTTAACTAAACGGCTACCCAGCTTATATAACAACAGAAACTCGCGCGGATGCCAGGCGACGATTTGTTCCACGGGCACGTCGTCGGGTAGACGGCTCGCGAGAAATTGATTCACAAACTGCTGCGTGATCGTGTCGTTTATATTTATATTGTGCTGCGACCGAAACTGATTATCCGTCACCACCAGGGATTCAGCACCGGCAAAGGCAAAGTTCCCCGACAGCGTTTTGGTCACTGCATTGAATTCTTTAAAACTGCTACTAAATTGCCCCAGCAGTTCACCGTCGGTGGCAATGTTCCCCGCCCACGCCGCTTGTAACTTCCCCACCAACAAAATTCCGGCTTCAGGCCCCGGCACCACCCCGTTGACCCAAACCGAACCCAGATCACCGGCTAGCTCGGTGTGAAATACCACCTCCCCGGTATTGTCAAAGCCCGTCATTACTGTGTGGGGCTTGAATGGGACACCCTGCAACATCGCGGCAATTGCCGCATCCCGCGACTGGTTGGTCTGCACCATAACATAGCGTTTAGCGGCAACATCATGCAGCATAAACATGCGGCCATACAGCGCGGTCGGAACGGACTTGCGCCATTGCACAGTGCCATCGGAGGTATGGTGTATCAGGGAAAGCCGAAATGTTTCTCCATCGCGGGTCACTACCCGTGTCACAAATGCCAGCAGACAGCCGTTATCCGGTGTAATACCAACCTGGATAGTATCGAAATTGGCAACCTGTTCCAGAGAATCCGTGGTGCCAGCGGTCTTGTGTCGGGCACTGATAATTTCCCGGCTTGCCCAGGCAATTTTACCCTTTGCATCCAGGCGCACTAACACCGGGTTTAACAGTTCTTCTCCCTGACGCTGCTCGCCGTAGGCGATACAAATTTCGCCCTTCGCGGTACTGCGGGTGGAAAATATTTCATGAACGTCCGGCAATGCAGAATATATCTGCTGGCGCACGATGCGCTCGGATTGATCAACGTATACCACCGCGAGATGCCTGCCGGTTTCGAGCGCCGGGTCTGGTGTCATTTTTTCTCGGCCCGCGGTGGACTGATCCCCTTTGGCACCGTATAGCAACAGGCCATCCGCGCTGCGTTCCAGCTTCATTACTTCCAGTTCATCGCCGCGCCGTTGCAAAACATCCCACATATTTTCCGCTGCTAATAAAGCGGTATGAGAATGCATAACGGCAGCTGCCGTTACGGCACTAATAAATAACGACTGTAGCCGTTTACGGCGCGGAAACCCTGACATTTTCAATTTGGCCACGATCTGCGTTTAAAGTAAATTCTAAATGATAAAAATAGCATTATGATTTTAAAGATAGTTTATAAATGCCATTGCTGCCCTAAGTATTTACTGCTACCCAGCTATGCCCGTACCCGTCATTGCGGGAGCATCCCTGAAAGTCACCGACTCACCCGCCGCCGTGCGGTACCACAAAACACTTTACAGGCAGCCCAAACCAAAGCAAAATCCATTCGCAGTAGACGTTTGGGATTGGTACATGAAATTCACTATCAGCATGCCGAGCCGGCCTAACGACCCTGTATATCAGCCGTTTACTGAGCGCGCTTTTGACTGTCCTATTATACCGTGGTGCTCATGCACTACCTGGCAATTTGACCACTTTCCATTAACGTTGCTCCACAAGCCCGGTGCTCCGCCGATGACAGAATGCAGCACCTGGCGGCGTTCAACTACCAATAACATAAACATAGCCCTCCCAAACGCAACGCACATGCAGATAATGGCGCGCCCCAACATCCGTGACGACCAATTTAAGTAATGAGGAAACTGTAACGATGAGTAAAAAAGCTAAGATCTGGTACGGATTTCTTGATGCAGGAAAAAAAAGCAGTCCGATAATAATGGATCCCAAACTGGACACCGGTGACCCGAATACGCTGTACATCTATAACTTCAATCGCAACCAGATTCTGGAATACAAAAGGGACATTATTGAGCCCAAACTACGGGTGCTCAGCGACAAGGAAGCAAAAACCGCGGATGAAATCAAAAAAGCATACAACAAGGCCCGAAAAGAATTTACGCCACGCCGCGCGACAGGCAAAGGAGCTGTTGCACCGGCAACGGCGTCCACGAAACCGCCTGATATCATGGAGGCTAATCTCGAAGAAAACATTCCCGATGACGTCGACCTGGACCTGGGGGATGATGTCGATTTTGATGACGATTAACCGTAGCAATTTAACGTGTTTCCCCGGTTAACCGGGACCTGGTTAGCCGGGATAAGCAGCAAAATGTCGGCTATACTTTAACTAGCCGCATTGGTGATTATTATTTAACCATGCAGGCTCGATTCACGTTAAACGTACCTCAATGAGGTCAGCGCCTTAATTGGATGGGTCAATCAGAGATAGCGTTTTATGTATACTCGTTTGAATGACATTCCTGTCCTGGAGCGACGGGATACCCAGGTCGATGCGCTATATTTCAACCACGTGCAAGTGGCGCACAAACGATTGGGCAAATCCATCCGTTACCAAATTCCCCAGCTAAGGCATCTGGATCTCATCCTGGAACCCCATGCCTGGATTATCGTCGACCGGGCTTTGAACGATATTGCCGTTGCCGCCTGGACAGATTTCGACGTACAAAATCGCAGTTCCCTGCATGAGCCCATTCCCTGTAACCTGCGCCTGTATCACGCAAACGCCGGCCTGATTTTGAAACGCACCCTTGACGCCATGGAACTACTACTGGGAGAGCAGCTGACCAATGAAAGCGACGGCAATGAATTCAGCGTTGTGCCCTTCCCGTCCACCGCCGCAGATTAATCACTAACACTAACTGACCATTCGCCCCATCGCGGAAATCGCACCCACCACACCTTCACCCCTGTCCGGTAAAAAGTTGATTGGTTGACCGAAATCAAGCAAGGCGCTCCCGTCATGCCCTACATTAAAACCAATAGCGGATTATAGCGCTCCAGCCACAAGTCCCTTGAAGGTATAAAACATGAAACCGATCCTGACCGTTGAATTCAGTGCCAAATCAGCTGACGTTGAAATCAAGGAAGAAAGCGTTCCCCTGCATAGCCCGGAAGAGCTGTTCGAATTCGTTGCACCGGGTGGCGGTTGTGAGAAAATTCCCGATGAAGTCGACGAAATCCGCATGCTATTTCTGCCTCCTGAACACAAGAATTCTCAAAACCCCGTGGCCGATCTACCGGCCACCCTGCAGCTGGGCATGGTGTTCTTCAATGGCCCGCTCTCCGAAGTGGTTCTGACCGTGGACCAAATGCTGGACAAAGCGGGCCGCGGTGAATTGTCCCCTGACTTCATGAAAGTCATCGGCGCCGGCTAACTCTGGTTTTACGCCGGTTTTATGCCGGTTTTGACGTCGAGACCGTGCCATTACCCCTGTCTCTCAGTGCCACCCCCATTTTTTTGCGATGACAGCCGCCGAAATTCCAGAGTTCTCTGGTAGAATAGGCGCAGAAAAAATAATCTAAAAATACAGGAGCGTAATGAATATGAGCACAAAGCCCGAATGCGAGCCCATTGTGGACTCTTCGCTGGGTCAGGAACTGGAAAAAGACGAGTGCCAGGTATTGACTACTGTCATGGGGGTGCGCCAGCTAAAAGATGGCGAAGTTCTGGTTAAAGAAGGTGACAAGGATAATACGTTGTTTGTATTGACCGGCGGAAAACTCACCGTAAGCAGCAACATTGAAGGCAAAGACGTGGTGGTTTACACCATGAAAGTGGGCGAAGTGGCCGGCACCCGGGCGTTTGTGGACCGCGCGCCACGCCGCGCGACGCTTTCCGCGGTGGGCGACACCACGGTATATACGCTGGACCCCGCCAAATTTGAATCACTACTGGAGACCCACCCCAATATTGTCTATAAAGTCATGCGCGGGCTGTTTCGCATTACGCATATGAACCTGATGCGCATGAATGTCGAAACCCAGCAGCTATCGAATTACATCAACAAAACAGGCGGGCGTTACTAAACAAAAACGAAACTCAACGCGAAGGCGCACAGGCGCACAGGCGCACAGGCGCACAGGCGCACAGGCGCACAGGCGCACAGGCGCACAGAGTTTATAAAATATCTGCCGATCGGCGCAGCGTCATTTTATAGAGATCATCATGCCGGACTTGTTCCGGCATCTAATGCCGGAGCCATCATGCCGAACATGTCCCCTCTTAAACCGAAGCCATCACGCCGAATTTGTTCCACCCTCGTAAATCGGAGCCGTCATGCCGGACCTGTTCCGGCATCCAGCAAAAACCGGGGGGAATAACTCAGTAGTTTCCAGTTGAATTAGTGATCGCTCTAGTCAATATTGAGGCTTTGCGACTTCGCGCCTCTGCGTTAAATATATCTACATACCATTTTTAAACTTGTCGGTTTTGGTGGCACCGCTTTCCCGCACATGACGCAGTGCAAC
>JASFMT010000036.1:0-15440 GCA_050117455.1 Gammaproteobacteria bacterium
GGTTTATGAACCTCACTAAAAAGCAATATGGCATGACAATGCCGGCGGTTGCGGCGTTGCTGGCATTATTGGCGTTTTTTGTATTAATCGGCCTCAAGCTGTTCCCCATTTATATGGAAAATTTTAACGTGAGTTCCCATGTGCAACGCATTGGTCATGATGCCCGTATGGCAGAGATGACCAAAGCCGAGTTGGAGAGAACGCTGTTGAAACGTTTTGGTATCGATGACGTCAAAAATGTTACCAAGGACGATATTATCATTACGGATATCGCCGGCGGTTATCTTATAGAAGTAATTTACGAAGTCCGCAAGCCATTTATGGGGAATATTGATATTGTTGTCTCTTTCCATGAAAAGCAGGAAGTGACACAGTAACGTTGTGTTGGTCCTGGTGCATTATTATAAGCTTCCAACAGTAATCAATGTTTAATTTGGCGAAATGAAAACCTTAAGAACCGTATCGTAGCCTGTCCCGAAAGTATTATTAAATATTTTATAGATTGAGAATATGTCTTAAACTGCCTGTCTACCCAAGAGAGTCCGTGAACAACAATATTTCCACTGATCGATCCATTGCAAAGCTTTGCGACAAATTGAATTATCAATTCAATGACCTATCACTGATTGCCGAAGCAATTACCCACCGCAGTAAGCATTCCCTGAATAATGAACGTCTGGAATTTCTCGGTGATTCCGTGCTGGGGTACGTGATTTCCTCCGAATTGTTCCGCCGGTTTCCCGATGCCCGCGAAGGTCAAATGACCCGCGGCCGCGCCATACTGGTAAAAGGCGAAACGTTAGCGCAACTGGCGTTTGATATGAACCTCGGTGATTACCTGCATTTGGGCCCTGGCGAGCTGAAAAGCGGCGGTTTCAGACGTAAGTCCATACTCGCAGACGCCATGGAGGCGATCATTGGTGCTATCTATCTCGACGGTGGACTGGAGCAAGCCAGGCGATATATTCTTTGCATATACAGGGATAAGTTAAAGGATTTTTCCCTGGAAGACGTGAGTAAAGATCCGAAAACCCAGCTGCAGGAGTACCTGCAGGCCCGAAAACAACCTTTACCATCATATGAAGTCTATGCGACCAGCGGCAGTGACCACGAACGGACCTTTGAAGTGGCCTGCGTGGTATCGACGCTGGATCAGCCGGTCACGGGCAACGGTAGCAGCCGGCGCCGCGCGGAGCAGGATGCCGCAAAGAAGGCATTGGCGTTAATAGCGCAACTGGATAAATAAAATAACCATGGCCGCCTCCAGTCAAAGAGACCCCCGTCAAAGAGACCTCAGTCAAAGAGACCAAAGCACTAACGCATTTTCCTGCGGCTACGTGGCTATTGTCGGCCGTCCTAACGTCGGCAAGTCCACGTTACTGAATCGGCTGTTGGGGCAAAAAATCAGTATCACGGCGCAAAAACCTCAAACCACCCGCCATCGGATTCTGGGTATCAATAACACCAAACAGGCACAGATCATATATGTGGATACGCCCGGTATCCATGATCATGCCAAAGAAGCGTTAAACCGGTATATGAATCGCGCCGCCATTACGTCACTTAACGACGTTGACGTCATTATATTGGTGGTGGATGCCATGGCCTGGACGGATCAGGATGAGTTTGTGTTACGAAAGCTGGATAACAGTGATGCGCCCGTTATATTGGCGGTAAACAAAGTCGACAAAATAAAACAAAAGGACGAACTGTTGCCGTACCTGGAGCAAGTGGCCGGCAAAATGTCCTTTGCGGCGATCGTTCCGGTATCCGCTCGAACGGGTGACTCGGTGGATACTCTGGAGACCGAAGTGGTTCATTTGTTGCCGGAATCCGTTGCTTTTTTTCCCGAAGACCAGATCACCGATCGCAGTGAGCGATTCCTGGCGGCGGAATTCGTGCGTGAAAAACTCATGCGTTCCCTGGGACAGGAAGTCCCCTATGCGACAACCGTGGAAATTGAAAAATTCGAGGATCAGCAAAACCTCAAACGCATCAACGCCGTAATTTGGGTTTCGCGGCCGGGACAAAAAGCGATTATTATAGGCAAGCAGGGCAGTCGTCTTAAAAGTATCGGCGAGCAGGCGCGCAAGGATATGGAACGGGCATTTGATTGTAAAGTCTTCCTGCAGTTATGGGTCAAGGTCAAGCAGGGCTGGTCCGATGACGAACGGGCCTTGCGTAGCCTTGGATATACTGATGAGTGACCAACATCGGATCTATTTGCAGCCTTCCTACGTCATTCATCAGCGACCTTACCGTGATACCAGTGCCTTACTGGAAATTTTTTCCGAACATCATGGCCGGTGTGCCCTGGTTGCCAGGGGAGTAAAGCGGCCCAATTCGAAATTGCGTGGTTTATTACAACCATTTCAGCCCCTGTTGTTATCCTGGGTTAGCCGTTCGGATCTGGGGACGCTGACAAACGCCGAGCTTTATGAACATCCCCGGCAACTCAATACCCGGTTCCTGCCAAGTGCGTTTTACCTGAATGAATTGATTCATTACTTTTTACACCGCAACGATGCCCATGAAGCATTGTTTAATCGCTATCACACCACATTGCGGCAGCTGCAATCATTAGCCGGCCGGGAGCATGATGATCTCATGTTGCAAGTTATTTTGCGGCGTTTTGAACTTGAATTATTAAAGGCTGTTGGTTACGCCCTGGTGCTTGATCTTGACGTTAAGAGTCAGTCATCCATAGAGTCTGGTTCATTTTATGAATATCAAGTGGGTTACGGTCCCGTTCGTATTGTTGATCAATCGGGTGAAGAACACGGGGTGAGGATCAGTGGCGCCACATTATTGGGCCTGGCTGACGATCGGCAACTACTGGCAAAGATTCAGCAGCCGGATGATGATTTACGTCGAATACTCAAAGAAGCCAAGCGTCTGTTGCGCTGCGTGATTGATTATCACCTGGGTCATAAAACACTTCATAGCCGGGAACTGGTCGCCGGGGCATTGCGGCCTTCGACCGCATCAGTACGTTAGGTCGTGTATGCCGTCTCCTGCAATCTCCCGCGAGGTGCTGTCTTTGTTCTATAATCCGCGGTTACTCCTGCAACCAGGGCAGCGATTAGTGCTAAAATGATGTTTGTGTTATCGAAGAGACGAACGCGGTATCACTGCACACTTTAGCGTAACGAAGTAACTGTATAATATACGCTGCCTGATCAAACTATACGGACTTGTCTATGCACACCAGCAACAACCAGACCATTCTATTAGGGGTTAACATCGATCACGTGGCGACGCTGCGCCAGGCGCGGGGTACCCGCTATCCGGACCCGGTGCAGGCGGCCATTGAAGCGGAGCAGGCCGGAGCCGATGCGGTGACGATGCATCTTCGGGAAGACCGGCGTCACATCCAGGATCGTGATGTTGAGATGCTCAAAGATATCCTGCAAACGCGCATGAACCTGGAAATGGCGGTGACCGACGAAATGCTGGCATTTGCCGAACGGATCAAGCCGGAGGAATGTTGCCTGGTGCCGGAAAAAAGGCAGGAATTGACCACCGAAGGTGGACTCGATGTGGTGGGGCAGTTTGACAGGATAAAAAACGCCTGCGTGCGGCTGGCTGACGCCGGCGTACGGGTATCACTTTTTATCGATGCCGAGGCCGATCAGATTGAAGCTGCTCAAAAAGCCGGTGCGCCCGTCATCGAAATCCATACCGGCAGTTTCGCCGACGCCACCAGCCGGGCGCAGCGTCACGCCGAACTCAACAGTATTATCCAGGGCGTGAAACTGGGCCAGGATCTTGGCTTGCACGTTAATGCCGGACATGGTCTGCATTACCACAACGTCGCCGATATTGCGGCCATTGACGCTATTCAGGAGCTGAACATCGGTCATGCCATTGTGGCCCGGGCGGTATTCACTGGATTACAGGACGCGGTGAGGGAAATGAAACGGTTGATGGTTGAGGCCCGCCGGCGATGATCTACGGTATTGGGACCGATATTGTGGCGGTTTCCCGGCTCGAAAGCGCCCTCAATCGTCACGGTCAACGATTTGCAGGACGTATTCTGGCGGATGAAGAAATGGTTCGTTTTAGCGAATATGCCAAACCAGCGCAGTTTTTGGCCAAACGTTTCGCGGCCAAAGAAGCAGTGGCCAAAGCATTTGGCACCGGATTCCGCGACGGGTTAAGTCTGCGCCACATCATTGTGGACAACGATCACCACGGTCGACCCACTTTGCGGTTCACGGCAATGGCTCAGACATTGGCAGAGCGTTTGGGTATTCGCGCCAGTCATCTTAGTCTATCCGATGAACAGGACTATGCCGTAGCGATGGTAGTGCTCGAGACGGCCCAATAATTCACCGCAGCGGTATCTGCCCGCTGCGCAATAAACTATCCATAGTTCATGGGCTTAACCGGAAGAAGGGGCCTGATAAAAGTGAATCAGGGCCTGCCGATATCGATGCGGTCGCAGCCGGTTGCCCTGAGTCAGTATCTCATCCTGACCTGCACCTAAGCTGCGACGCGCCAAGGATTTTTTCGAGGATCGGTGCCGAATAACGCTTGCTATTGACTTACCAAGTTAGGTAGAATCCCCACCCTTCGGATGCGGGGTGGAGCAGTCCGGTAGCTCGTCGGGCTCATAACCCGAAGGTCGCAGGTTCAAATCCTGCCCCCGCTACCAAGTATCCGAATAAAAAGATGTAGCAGGGGCCCGACGGGTCGGGCTCAACCTTCCATCCGGCGCAGCCGCTGAAGGTCGCAGGTTCAAATCCTGCCCCCGCTACCAAGTATCCGAATAAAAAGATGTAGCAGGGGCCCGACGGGTCGGGCTCAACCTTCCATCCGGCGCAGCCGCTGAAGGTCGCAGGTTCAGATCCTGCCCCCGCTACCAAGTATCCGAATAAAAAGATGTAGCAGGGGCCCGACGGGTCGGGCTCAACCTTCCATCCGGCGCAGCCGCTGAAGGTCGCAGGTTCAGATCCTGCCCCCGCTACCGCCGAGGGCTAGATTGGGTCCTAATAGAATAATGACAAGAACAACAGGCCTCGGTAACGAGGCTTTTTTTTGGCACAGTGCCTGCTTTTATTCCGGAGCAATAAATAACGGGAAAATTGCAGGTAAAATAGGCAAAATCGCCCGTAAATGCGCATTAAACTTGGCGTTTTGCATGGTGAAGGTTTATACTATGTCGCAGTTTTAGCGGTTGTACACAGCAGTGGTTTTTTAGGGTGGGCCTTTGGCCCATTTTTTATTTAGGCGATTTGAGATGCGGCAGGCCCCGGCGAATATACAGGCGCTCATTGAACCCGCGGTGGAAACGTTGGGCTATGAACTGGTCGGGATCGAGTATCTTTCACAAGGCAAGCATTCATTATTGCGGGTATATATCGATCGTCAGGACGGTATTACCGTTGATGATTGCGAGCGCGTCAGTCACCAGGTCAGTGGTTTGCTGGATGTTGAAGACGTGATTCATGGCCATTATAACCTTGAAGTTTCGTCGCCGGGTCTGGACAGACCGCTGTTTACAATTGAGCAATTTAGACGTTTTCGCAATCAAAAAGCGAAAGTGAAATTGTCGACTCCCGTTGAGGGACGAAGAAAATTTACCGGCGTCATCCACGAAGTTAACGATGACAACGTGGTGTT
Organism: Gammaproteobacteria bacterium; assembly: GCA_050117455.1. GTDB lineage: Bacteria > Pseudomonadota > Gammaproteobacteria > SZUA-152 > SZUA-152 > JAKEGK01. The sequence continues at coordinate 5,626 of JASFMT010000036.1, forward strand.
AGAAGTCGAGGGTGAAGATATAGAGCTGGCTTTTAGCGCCATCGAGAAAGCCAATCTGGTTCCGGACTTTTAGCGTGTTAGTACAAGAGTAGCGTTGTAGGTGCAAGAGGCAATTACAGGATGAACAACAAAGAAATCTTACTCGTTGTGGATGCGGTGTCCAATGAAAAGGGCATCAGCCGCGATATTATATTCGAAGCCATCGAATCGGCGTTGGCGACCGCGAGTAAAAAATTGCACAGCGCTGATATTGATTCGCGTGTATCCATTGACCAGAAAACCGGTAACTATGAAACATTTCGCCGCTGGCAGGTGATCTCGGATGACGAGGAAATGGAATTTCCGGACAAGCAGATGCATCTCACTGACGCTAAAAAGATTGATCCCGATATTGAAATCGAAGGTTATATAGAAGAGCCCATGGAGTCGGTAGAGTTCGGTCGTATTGCCGCGCAAACGGCCAAGCAGGTTATTGTGCAGAAAGTACGTGAAGCCGAACGCGCTCGCGTTGTGGAATCATACCAGGATCGCGTTGGCGAATTGATTATGGGCGTGGTCAAGCGGGTTGAGAAAGGCAATGTCACTATTGACCTTGGTGATAACGTCGAGGCATTTATTCCACGGGAAGACATGATTCCCCGCGAGGCCGTTCGTCCCGGTGATCGTTTGCGTGGTTATCTGAAGGATGTGCGTTCCGAAGCGCGGGGTCCTCAGTTGTTTGTAAGCCGCACGGCACCGGAGTTGCTCATTGAACTTTTTACCCTGGAAGTACCCGAAGTGGGGGAAGGATTAATCGAAATCCTGGGCGCGGCCCGTGATCCCGGTTCGCGTGCTAAAATCGCCGTAAAAACCAATGACCCGCGTATCGATCCGGTGGGTGCCTGTGTGGGCATGCGGGGATCGCGCGTGCGCGCGGTATCCAACGAACTGGCGGAAGAGCGCGTGGATATTATCCTTTGGGATGAGAATCCGGCCCAGTTCGTGATCAATGCCATGTCACCGGCGGAAGTCGTATCCATTGTGGTTGACGAAGACATGCACTCCATGAATATTGCTGTCGACGATGACCAGTTATCCCAGGCCATTGGCCGTGGCGGCCAGAATGTGCGTTTGGCCAGTGATCTTACCGGTTGGGAGCTCAATGTGATGTCCGAATCACAGGCTGCCGAGCGTACGGAAGCCGAACTCGAAGCCGCGCAAAAATTATTTATGGAGCAGTTGGATGTCGATGAAGAAGTGGCAACCATCCTGGTCCAGGAAGGTTATTCCAGTGTCGAGGAAGTTGCGTATGTGCCGTTGAACGAGATGCTGGAAATCGAAGAATTTGACGAAGACATGGTTAATGAACTGCGCAGCCGGGCCAAAGATGTGTTATTGACCAAGGCGCTAGCGCAGGAAGAAGAGCTGGAACAGGCTCAGCCGGCTGAAGATTTGCTGAATATGGAAGGTATGGATTCACACCTGGCGTATGTATTGGCGGGTAGTGGCGTTAAGACCATGGAAGATCTCGCCGAGCAATCAGTGGATGATTTGATGGAAATTGAACAAATGGACGAAGAAAAAGCGGCTCAGTTAATAATGACAGCTCGAGCCCCTTGGTTTGCCGATGAACAGCAAGGGTAATGAATTGAGGAGTTCTATGCCAGGCGTTAGTGTAAAACAGCTTGCAAGTGTATTGGGTGTGCCCGTCGACCGGTTGCTAACCCAATTGAGCAAGGCGGGTTTGCCTTTAACGAGCCCTGAAGAAACGGTTAGCGAGGATCAAAAAGCGCAACTGTTGAATTTTCTACGGGACAGCCATGGAACGCGCCGTGATACTTCAACATCAGGAAAAATTACCTTAAAGCGAAAAAGTGTCAGCGAACTGAGACAACCCGTTAGTACAGCGGGTGGCCGGGGAGCTGCAAAAAGCAAAACGGTTAGTGTCGAAGTTCGCAAAAAGCGTACTTACGTCAAACGCAGTGTTGCGCTGGCGGAAGAAACCGAACGGCTGAAGAGTGAAAAAGAAGAAAAAGAAAAGCTGATAAAAGCCAAGGAAGAAATTAAGAAGAAAATCGAAACCGAAAAGCAGAAGATTACCGGCGTTCCTGAAGCTGAACAAAAACCTGCTGCCAAGCCAGCCAAAGAGCAAGTAACCGAATCAGCTGAAACTCAAACCGCTGCACCGGTCACCGCGAAAGCAAAAGCCGAGCAGGCCGAGGCCGAAGCAGAGTCGAAGAAGGCTAAAAAGGCCAAGGCGGAAAAAGCCGAAGAAGCCAAGCCCAAGAAAGAAAAAGAAAAGAAACGCCGCGGCAAGCAGGAGACCACCCGCGACCTGCTGGAATCCGAAGAAGCGCAGGGCTTTGAAGAGGAAATTGTGCCTGAAGAGGCCAAAGCCGATGACGTCAAACCATCGGCGGAAGCCCGCAAAGCCATTGCCGAAGAAAAAGGTGAACTTGAAAGTAAACTGTCCCGCCGCCAGAAAGCCGAACGCCTCAAAAAGGAAACCAAATTTGGCCGCGAGGAATTGCATGTCGATTCCAGCAAAGCGGGCCGACGCAAGAAAGGCAAAGCTAGATCGGTTGCCTCCAAACCCGTCCATGGTTTTGAAAGACCCACCGCGCCTATAGTGCGTGAGGTCAATATTCCAGAAACTATTACCGTTGCTGAACTGGCTCAGAAAATGAGTGTGAAAGCGGCTGAACTCATCAAAGTGCTGATGAAAATGGGCACCATGGTGACCATTAACCAGGTGCTTGATCAGGAAACCGCGGCACTGGTGGTGGAAGAGCTGGGCCACAACTACAAGCTGGTAAGGACTGATGCCATCGAGGAAGACCTGGCGCAGGAGCTGGATGTAGGGGGGGAAACGATCACTCGCGCGCCGGCGGTGACGATTATGGGTCATGTCGATCATGGTAAAACGTCATTGCTCGATTATATTCGTAAAACCAAAGTTGCCGAAGGCGAAGCCGGCGGTATTACCCAACACATTGGTGCGTACCGGGTAGAGACGGACAAAGGCGCGATCACGTTTCTCGATACTCCCGGTCATGCGGCATTTACCGCCATGCGGGCGCGCGGCGCCAAGGCAACCGACATTGTGGTGCTGGTGGTTGCCGCAGACGATGGTGTAATGCCTCAAACCCGTGAAGCCGTACAACATGCCAAGGCGGCCGAAGTTCCGATCGTTGTGGCGGTCAATAAAATTGACAAGGAAGAAGCCCAGCCGGACCGGGTTAAGCAGGAACTGGTAGCCGAAGAAGTGGTGCCGGAAGACTGGGGTGGTGACGTGCAGTTTATCAACGTTTCCGCCAAGAGTGGCGAAGGTATCGATGATCTTTTAGACGCGATTTTATTACAGAGTGAAATTCTTGAGCTGACCGCGGTCAAAGACGCGCCGGCTCGCGGTGTTGTTGTGGAATCACGTCTCGACAAGGGACGTGGTCCCGTTGCCACCGTACTGGTTCAAAACGGCACCCTGAAAAAAGGCGATGTGTTATTGGCCGGTCAGGAATATGGCCGAGTGCGTGCGTTGCTGGATGAAACAGGCACCCATCTGGATGAAGCGGGTCCTTCCACGCCCGTGGAAGTGCTCGGGCTTTCCGGTGCTCCACCGGCCGGTGAGGAAGCCGTGGTAGTGCCCGACGAACGTAAAGCCCGGGAAGTGGCCCTGTTCCGGCAAGGTAAGTTCCGCGACGTCAAGCTGGCCAAGCAGCAGGAAGCAAAACTGGAGAATATGTTTAGCCAGATGGAAGAGGGCAAAGTTAATGTTCTGAATCTGGTGATCAAGACCGACGTTCAGGGTAGTGCCGAAGCGTTGGCGGAGTCCCTGGAAAAGCTTTCCACAGATGAAGTGAAAGTGAAAATTGTTGCTACCGGTGTTGGCGGCATTAATGAATCAGATGTAAACCTGGCGCTGGCTTCCAACGCGGTGCTTATCGGGTTTAACGTCCGTGCTGACTCCGTCGCCAAGCGGATTATTGAAGAAGAAGGCGTGGACCTGCACTATTACAGTGTAATCTACGATGTGATCGAAGAGGTCAAGCAATCCCTGTCTGGTATGTTGCAGCCAGAGTACAAGGAAGAAATCATCGGTCTTGCGGAAGTGCGCGATGTGTTTAAGTCACCCAAGCTGGGTGCTATCGCCGGCTGTATGGTTGTTGAAGGAGTGGTCAAGCGCAACAATCCCATTCGCGTATTGCGCGATAACGTGGTGATTTACGAAGGTGAACTCGAGTCCCTGCGCCGATTCAAAGATGATGTCCAGGAAGTGGTTTCCGGCAAGGAATGCGGTATTGGCGTTAAAAACTATAACGACGTGAAAGTCGGCGACCAGATCGAAGTTTACGAACGAGTCCGGGTAAAACGCACGCTTTAAGCGTACGCAACCGGCACACAGACATTTGTAGGGCGTAACTGTCGTATGGCGCGGGAATTCAATCGCACAGACCGGGTTGCAGATCAGATCCAGCGGGAACTGGCGTCGTTAATCCAGCTTGAAGTCAAAGACCCGCGGGTCGGCATGGTGACCATTACTGCCGTTCAGGTTTCCCGGGAATTTGAAAACGCGCGTATCTATTTCACAGTATTGGGTGACGACAAGGTACGGGAATCCACCATGGAAGGATTGACGCGGGCGGCGGGGTTTCTACGGCGGGAATTGGCTCACCGGTTAAAACTGCGCTCCACGCCGGAGCTGCATTTTGTCTACGATCAGTCCATCGACAATGCGGCGAAAATGTCAAAATTGATATCGGAAGCTGTTTCGTCGGGCCCGGAAAAAAAATCCTGACAGGTTGCTGATCATGCGCCGCGGATCGTTGCATTCTGCAGTCGTCGCAACCAGCTATTGACCAGTACCAGATTGCGTATATTACCGAATTTTAGCAGAGGGTTTGATTGGCAAAACGTCGTCGTCACAATGGCCGGGATGTAAACGGCATTGTATTACTGGATAAGCCCCAGGGCCTGACCTCGAATCAAGCGCTGCAAAAAGTTAAACGTATATTCCGGGCCAACAAGGCTGGTCATACAGGCAGCCTGGATCCATTGGCCACGGGCATGTTGCCCATTTGCCTCGGTGAAGCCACCAAAGTATCCGGGTTTTTGCTGGATGCTGATAAGCGGTACCACGCTACGTGCACGCTGGGGATTCGAACCGATACCGCTGATGCGGATGGCGAGGTGATCTCGACCCGGCCGGTGGGCGATTACAGCGACCCACAAATTCGCGAGATTCTGGCGCGCTTTACCGGCGAACAGCGGCAAATACCGCCCATGTATTCCGCCCTTAAACGCGACGGCGTACCCCTTTACAAGCTGGCCCGTCAGGGTATTGAAATCGAGCGGGAAGCCAGAACCATTGCCATTCATGAGCTGGTATTGCTGGAGCGGGGCCAGGATACCCTGGTGCTGGACATCCATTGTTCCAAAGGTACCTATGTGCGAACCCTGGCCGATGATATCGGTGAAGCGCTGGGTTGCGGCGCCCACATTGCGGCGTTACGACGCCAGCAGGTTGGCGTTTTCGATCCATCGTCCATGGTCACCCTGGAACAATTAAATACACTGCAGGAACAAGGTGTTGCCGCATTGGATGACGTTCTGTTGCCCGTGGAAGCCGGGCTGGCGAATTGGCCGGACGTTCGGCTAACCGCCGATGCCAGTGTGTTTTTGCAGCAGGGACAGGCGGTATTTATCCCGCAGATCAAATACAACGGTTTTGTCCGTTTGTATTTGCCCGATGGTGGTTTTATGGGGGTCGGCCGGGTACTCGATGACGGCCGGATTGCCCCTAAGCGTTTGATGAACCAAACCAAAATAGGGTAAAATTCGCCCGTCCCGATCGTTGCACCGGAATATTAACCTGAGCGGTCCGAAGCTGACCGCCGTTTTTTAAGCTATTGAAAGTAAACTAGACCAGGAGTTTCCAATGTCGTTAACCGCCGAACAAAAAGGCCAAATTATTGATCAGTACAAGCAAGCTGACGGTGATACCGGTTCCCCGGAGGTGCAGGTCGCGTTGTTATCCGCCCGCATTAATGACCTGTCAGAACATTTTAAAGATCATAAACAGGATCATCATTCCCGTCAGGGCTTGCTGCGTATGGTTAGCCAGCGTCGCAAGTTGCTCGATTACCTGAAGAAGAAAAATCTGGATCGTTACCGCGATCTGATTGCCAAATTGGGACTGCGTCGCTAGTGGGCGATCCGTTACCGGCCATGAAACATATCAACCGCCATGTCTGTTTTTGCCGTTCCGGCAATGCGGTGGTTACCTTCCTTCGACATCACACATTAAAGGCATCGAGGACATTCTGAAGTGAATCCTACTAAAAAAGAAATTAAGTTCGGCGACTATCAGGTTAAATTGGAAACAGGTGAGATTGCGCGGCAGGCCAGTGGCGCGGTTCTGGTAAGCATGGGTGATACCGTGGTTCTGGTAACGACGGTTGCGAAAAAAGAAGCCGATGAAGGTCGAGATTTTTTTCCGTTAACGGTCAACTATCAGGAACGTACATATTCCGCGGGTAAAATTCCTGGCGGCTTTTTTAAGCGGGAAGGCCGACCCAGTGAAAAAGAAACACTCACCAGCCGCCTGATTGACCGCCCCTTGCGTCCCCTGTTTCCCGATGGTTTCACCAACGAAGTGCAGGTTATCGCAACCGTGGTTTCCCTTGATCCGGAAATCGATCCGGACATCCCCGCGATGATTGGCGCGTCCGCATCGGTGGCGTTGTCCGGTGTACCTTTCAACGGACCGATTGGCGCGGCGCGGGTGGGATACCAGGACGGTAACTATATATTGAATCCCTCGGCGACTCAGCTTGAGACCAGTGATTTGGACCTGGTTGTTGCCGGCACCGAAAATGCCGTGCTCATGGTGGAATCGGAAGCTAACCAGTTATCCGAGGAAGTCATGCTGGGTGCAGTTGTGTTCGGTCACGAACAAATGCAAGTGGTGATTCAGGCTATCAAAGAATTTGTCGCGGAAGTGGGCGTGGATTCCTGGGACTGGCAGCCGCCGCAGACCGATGATTCGGTGAACGTGGCAGTAAGCGACGCAGCAAAGGATGATTTTATAACGGCTTACCAGATTAGCGAGAAGCAGGAACGCTATGGCCGGTTGGGCGAAATTCGCTCTGCGTTAATAGAAAAATTCTGCAACGAGGAAGATGAAAACAGTTTTGACGAAAAGGATGTGCGTAACGCCATCGAAAAACTGGAAAAACAAATTGTGCGCAGCCAAATACTGGATGGTAAACCGCGTATCGACGGCCGGGACACCAGTGCCGTACGCCCAATCAGCGTTCGCGTCGGTGTATTGCCGCGCACCCACGGTTCTTCGCTATTTACCCGGGGAGAAACCCAGGCGCTGGTAGTAACAACGCTGGGTACCGCCCGCGATGCGCAAAACATTGACGCCATTGAAGGCGAGCGTAAAGAACATTTCATGCTGCATTACAATTTCCCACCGTATTGTGTGGGTGAAACCGGCTTTGTGGGCAGTCCCAAGCGCCGTGAGATCGGTCATGGCCGGTTGGCGAAGCGCGGCGTTATTGCGGTTATGCCGGACAATAACGAGTTTCCTTATTCCATTCGCGTGGTATCGGAAATTACCGAGTCCAATGGGTCCAGCTCCATGGCATCGGTGTGCGGTACCAGCCTGTCCTTAATGGATGCCGGCGTGCCCATCAAGGCGCCCGTTGCCGGAATCGCCATGGGTTTGATCAAGGAGTCTGACAAGTTCGCCGTGTTGTCCGATATTCTTGGCGACGAAGATCATCTTGGCGACATGGACTTCAAGGTCGCCGGCACCCAAAATGGTGTTAATGCCCTGCAAATGGACATTAAGATTGACGGGATTACCCAGGATATTATGAAACAGGCACTGGCCCAGGCCAAAGAAGGACGCCTGCATATCCTCGGAAAAATGAACGAAGTGATTTCCGACTCCCGACAGGAAATGTCGGAATATGCGCCCCGTTACATTACACTGAAAATCCATCCGGACAAGATCCGCGATGTTATCGGCAAAGGCGGCGCCACCATCCGGCAAATCACCGAGGAAACCGGTGCCAGCATCGATATCGAGGACGATGGCACGGTAAAAATAGCCTCGGTGGATAGCGCAGCCGGCGAGGAGGCCCAGCGCCGTATCGAACTGATTACCGCCGATGTGGAAGTGGGCGGCGTCTACGAAGGCAAGGTATCCAAGCTTATGGACTTCGGCGCATTCGTTACCATATTGCCCGGCAAGGACGGCCTCGTACACATTTCTCAGATTTCCCACGAGCGAGTGGAAAATGTGAGCGACAAGTTATCTGAAGGCGATATCATCAAGGTCAAGGTGCTGGAAATCGACAAGCAAGGAAGGATACGCCTCAGTATGAAAGCGGTGGACGCGGCATAACAAATGCCAACCTCTGCACTACACATGAAAAGGGCGCTAAGCCCTTTTTTTGTAGGTTGTAAAACGCTTCACAGAATTATGATGGTCAGTTAAAGTAATGGCGATATAATAGGTTCTCTAGCGCTACCGTTAATTGCCGTTACCCGGGAGATTGCACGACAATGATTACCAAAGCCGTATTTCCTGTTGCAGGGTTGGGAACGCGATTTTTACCTGCAACCAAAGCCAACCCTAAAGAAATGTTACCGATCGTGGACAAGCCACTGATCCAGTACGCAGCGGAGGAAGCCATCGCCGCCGGGGTTAAGCAGCTGATTTTTGTCACCAGCAGCGCCAAGCGTGCCATTGAGGATCATTTCGACAAGAATTTTGAACTCGAGTACGAGCTTGAACGACGCGAAAAGCAGGAATTATTGTCGATTGTGCACAACATTCTTCCTGAAGGCGTCAGTTGTGTTTATATACGGCAAGCCGAGGCGTTGGGTCTTGGACATGCTGTGTTATGTGCCAAGGACGTTGTGGGCAAAGAATCGTTTGCTGTCATTCTTGCCGACGACCTCATCGATGGCGAAGGAACCGGCTGCTTAAGCCAGATGGTGGCGCACTACAATAAATACCGTTGTACGCTGCTCGGCTTGGAAACGGTTAAGCCGGAAGAAACGGATCAATACGGTATCGCCAAAACGGACAATAATGAAGAGCTTGTGTCCAACGTGGAAGCTCTCATCGAAAAACCGAAGCCCAGCGAAGCGCCTTCCAATTTAGGGGTGGTGGGACGTTATATTTTAACTCCCACGATTTTTGATTTACTGGAAAATACCCAGCAAGGCGCCGGCGGCGAAATCCAATTGACCGATGCTATTGCGCAGTTGTTGATGGTGGAACACGTCAAGGCATACAGGTTCAAGGGCAAGCGTTACGACTGCGGGAGTAAACTAGGTTATCTTGAGGCAACCGTTGAATACGCCTTAAAGCATCCGAAACTGAAGGATGACTTTTTAAATTATTTGCGACGTTATTGTATCCCTAACATCGAGAATATGAAGTAGTCCTGGTGACCGGATAGATACTGGTTTACCCCGTTCTTTGTCGCATTGATAGACATATTGATAATCGTCTACTGATGCCGGTAATCCGTAGAATTGCGGCAAAAAATAATACGTTTTATAGCATTGGCGCCGGATAACGCGGTGCCGCGAGCCTGGTATCACTGTATCTCCCGCCTGAATAATATTTGCCCTGTTTGAGGCCAAACAACGTTAAGGTTTTGTTAGTAAACTGCCGGCTACACAACACCCTTCACTTTCCCTCACTTGCCATTAGCAGCGTTGGTGACAGACACCATGTGTGGTATTTGACCTGTGGCTGAACCCGGAAATACCGCGTAACAATAGAAATAGATCATTATCAACAAAACGGT
>JASFMT010000037.1:0-15381 GCA_050117455.1 Gammaproteobacteria bacterium
ATGCCTTCCTTTTCCAGGTTGAACAACGCCTGCTTTTCGGTGGTAAACAATAAGTCGGAAATCTGATCCGTTAACACACGGTTTATTTCCTCCGGCATGGACCGGTCGAAACTGCGCAAGCCCGCCTCCACATGAATAACCGGAATACCCTTCTTTACCGCTACCAGGGAACAGGCAATGGTGGAATTCACATCGCCCACCACCAATACCGCGGCGGGTTTGTCTTTGTCCAGCACCGGCTCGAAACGTTTCATCACTTCCGCCGTCTGCACCGCGTGGCTTCCGGAGCCCACTTCCAGGTCAATATCCGGCTCCGGAATCTGCAATTGGTCAAAGAAGGTATGCTTCATGGTTTGATCATAATGCTGACCGGTGTGCACCAGCTTGGCAGCCAAATGGTCAGAGTTCACCATCGCCTTCATGATCGGGGATATTTTTGTGAAGTTGGGCCGTGCCCCCACGACGCACATGATCAGGTGTTTCATTTGTTATATTCCAGCGTTTTGCATAATTATTTTGTTTCAAGATCTCCGTTGCCATTGCCAACGTTCTCCGTCTGGGACTCGTCACCCAGGCCAATGACAAACACTTCTAGATATGACAGCGCGGCATCAGCAACGGGGGTATCTGTTCCTGCGGATTCTGATGTACTGGCCACGGTTTCCTCCGCGGATTTACTGGCTGATGTGGCCACGTCGCTGACACCGGACAGGCTCGCAGCAATACTGGTGTTGCCTGTGGGCACCCCTACGGATATGCCGCCAATATCTATGTTATCCGCGCCGAGCACCTCGCGGGCACCGATGGTTACGTTACCGCCGGCGATACCGGCGTCACCGGCATTCACTGTACCGTTTACTGCAAACAAACCCACATCACCTGCCTTCACGTCACCGGTTTGAATAGCACGGATGCCGCTGCCATTTATCGCTCCGCTAAAATCTATGACCACATTACCGCTAGCATCAAAACTGATGTTGGGCTCCGGTGCTGACACCGCAGTCTTCGCGCCACGGCCGGCATCAATATCGCCAAAGGAGGACCACATCGTTATATCCCCCCCAAGTAGTGTGAATACTCTGGATTGATTTACGATGTAATCACCGTCGGTGAACGCGTTAATGTTGCCTTCCCGTTGCGCCACAACGCCCAGTTCATTAGCTTCCTTGGTGGCGACTGCCAGTCCGCCATTGACCATTCCGCCTGGCACAAGAAGATTAATATCACCGCCATCCAGTGTATATATCCGGCTCGCAAACATAGTAATGTCGCCCTGGTAATCGCCGGATTCGGGGAACAGGCTGGCAATACTGTCGAAACCTCGGGAATAATCCTTTGACCCGCTATTCGTGGCATCACGACCTGATTCGCGCAGTTCGTTGAAAAAGGAGTTGAAAATCACCGGCCGTTGCTGTCCGTTTGGCAATAGGGCAACCTGGTATAATGCGCCCCTGGTAACAACCGTTTCCCCGGTCCAGTTTGCCAACTGGTTTAGCCTGGTAACCGCGTCGAGCTGATATGAAAGAGATGCGCCCAGACGGTCAATTTCGCCGCTATCCAATTTCACCAATTTCTCAAAATCACGTTTCTGGTCATCTGTCATTGCCGAGTATTCGTTATAAGCGTCCAGGGGCGTTAATGCGCCCTTACTCAAGGTTAACTGCATGGATTGCGACAACTGTACCGCTTGCCGGTCAAAGTCAACGATGTCATGAAACGCTTCGACATCACGTTCAGTAATATTCAACTGCTGTAAAAACAACACGCGATCCCCGGAGCCTGCATCAAACTGTTCCTCGAAATACGCCAATGCGTCCGTGTCATTCAATTCCTGGTTGCCACTAAGATCACGAATCGACTGGGTAAAGGCCGGTTGGCGAGGATGCACCTTGAGGTAGTCGATCATGAACTGACGATAGTCGACCCCTTCGCCGATTCCGGCTACGGCGGTCACATCGGCGCCGGAATCGTCTAACGCTGGATTTCTCAAATTACCCAACGTGGTAACACCCGCGGCGCCACCCAGATCAATGTGTCGTTGCGCAAACAAGTCCAGTCTTCCAGGACCGGAGACCTCGATCTTGTTGTTGGCATTTTCTGCAACGCCGTAACGGATGTCGCGGCCGGCGTACATCACGGTATAATCTTCTTCATGCACATTTTGCGTTTCAAAATTAATATTCCTAATATCGTTACCGGCAATTACCCGCGCCTGCTTGGCAAGAATATACTTGCCGGTAATATTTCCGTTATTCGCAACGATAAAGGCCGGTTCATGATCGCCAAGATGCAAGGGAGTCAGGTTATGGTCGCGATCCAGTGATAGTTTACTCTCCCGCAATACGGTACGGGGCTCTGTTGGAACTGGCTGATCCAGCGGATTGGCATCGGACATACGCAAAACCCCGCTTGAAATATCATTTTGCGCAATGAGCTGCAACCTTCCGGTCTTTGATGGATATAACGTAATATCCTGAGCGATATCAATATCGCCATTAAACGCGGTAACACCAAAGCTTGGCGCATAAACCGACAAATATTCTGAGTTAATTGCGCTTCGACCAAATGAATCAGGGAATAGAAATACCAGCCGGTTGGTGCGCTGTGGTTGCACCACAACATCTCCGGAAAGGCTATTAATCTGCGCTGAAGTATGGTTCGTATAAGTAGTAAAGTATGAACTGTAATTTCCCCCGATTGCACCGCCTGACGGAGTCCGCATGGCCCTGGGCATTACAGTCGCATTTGCGACGGAACCGACAACGGTATCCTTGTTAGTGTTAATAACCGCAGAACCATCACCCAGTACAATGAACGTCGGCAAATCACCATGTGGCAGCAACCCGCCACCTGCCTGCAAATGAATATCACCACCATCTGCGAACAGGGCGCCGCCCGTAAAATCTTCATCAGCAACCACTGTTAAGTCGCCTCCCCCAAATACGCTAATGTCTGATCGATTGGCGCTGGTTTGCAACCCTGTACCAGGGATACTGAAAGAAACATTGTTAATATTCCCCCCCGCCTTCACGTCGATGTCACCACCACCAAACGCGGCAATGCCTTGCCCGAATCCCTCAATATCTATACCCCAGGCTGTCCGAACGCGTTGATTACCGACCTGGGTTATCGCTCCACCCTGCCGCCACAACCAGGGGGTTATCATCTGGCTGGAGGTCGCATTTGATATAATATCCTGTTTCACGGTAATACGAACATCACCACCGCCATCAGGAAATTCGACAGGCCGGTATTCCGTTCTATCCGTAAAGTCATTGAAGTGACGAACGTAATCCAGGGTATGAATACCACTGGTAAAGATCGTCGAACTGCTGTCTGTTAATATAAGGTCACCTGCGACATTGATATCTATGTCACCGGTTCCTGTACGGATCGTGGTTTCGGACGCTACTGCTAAATGGGCATCTGCTGTATCCCGCAGGCTATAAGGATTCGCGCTGTTAATATCAGCCCCCGATGTCAGCCGGTAACTCCAGGACTCCCGGTTATCAAGCCGTTGGATTTCAATAGCGGGCAAAAATGGCCGCGGCGGCGGCAACTGCTCTATATAAAATCCGTCCGTCAAACTGGATTGAACGTCGAGTTCACCCTGTGAACGGATAGTCAACACCCCGGGGACATTATTACTACCATATTTCCAGTCGAACAAATCCCAGCCTGCATCCACATTAACCTCAAGCGCTTGACTGGTTCTAATATCCACGCCGGGCATTACTCGGATTCTGTTGTCTATATTGCTGTCACTCATAACATTGATAGAATTCAGCAATGCAGAGGCTTCATTCGCCATATAGTTTTCGGTATCCATTGCGATAGCATCTGCCGTTGCACGGTCAATAATTTTACCATTCGCGCCATCCGCCAATTCGCTGTCACCGTACACCTGAAATGCTTCCACATCGATGGTTTTTGCGCCGGCAATACTGGAAACAGTGTCACCAAGATCAAGCGATGATGCGCTCTCCCTTGCCACACGGATACGCACTTTTCCGTCCGCCATTACCGGTTGCCCGTTGACAAACAATGGATCGCCCTGATAATCCTGCAATTGCCTGCTGCCGGAGACATCAATTACCGCTCCTTGCGCGTTGTCCGGATTTCCGATGGCTACTGCACCTGTTTCGCTGGACAGAAACACCGTACCGCCTACTCCGTCTTCGCTACCCGTGCCTTCAGCATCCGGATCAAAAGCGGTTGCGCTGGCATCGATATGTGTAGTACCACTCACGGTAACGTCATTATGAGCGAAGATTTCAATGCGGCCGCCCTTGGTGCTGGTAGCATCTATCAAAGTGTTGGCAAGCTCAATGGCGCCCTGGTCCGCGGTCAATGTCAGGTTATGCGCGACTATGTCGAGGGGTGTAGACTCCCCGGCCACAATAATGTCGCCATTCCGGTAACGAATATTACGCGATTCGGCAAACTGACCGTCGTTGAGCGCAACATTCAACGCCGCAAAATCTTCCGCATCATTGAGGTCACTGCTGTCCAGATTCGGGTAAGCGGGGTGGCTGGTATCAATCGCGTTATTGGTATCCAGCATGAAAGTCCCTTTCCGGTATCCTTCCTGGGCATGGGCCAACAATGTTCCGTCCATTCGGGTTTCAATCAGCTGGGGATCGGCTGGGTTGCTGTCATCTATTCTCCGTGCGCCCCCACTGTATATCGATAAAAATCCGGCATCGTTGCCGGCAATGTTGCCCGCCGGGTTGGCGCCTGATACGTTGATGACAGACCCGGCTTCCAGAATGGCAAGTCCGTTTTCTGCCCTGATATTGACGCTACCGCCCCATGAGCTGACAAGTACCGCGTTGCCCATTAATTTGGTGCGGCCGGCGACATCGATAGTGGCATCATTGCCCAGCCAGATATCACCGTCGGCGCCGTCCGTTAAGATGCTTACGGAACCGGATGGGACAACAATAGGCGCGTCAATATTCACACTGCTACCCAACAGCGTCACGTTACCGCCCAGCGCCTGCACATCAGGTAACGTGGGTGCGTGTCCGCTATTCTCAGGTAACGAATAGGTAATATTTCGGCGTGTGCCATTAGCAGCGGTATCAATTTTCAGTTGCGCGCCAGTACTGGTGGTCAATCGCCGCGCAACAAGGTTAACGCTACTTTCAGTGTGAATTCCGCTGTTATCACCTGCACCAATAATTTGTGCGTCCGCGGCGACATTTAGCACATCATATCCGCTAATTGTGAACTGGCTGCCCCTCATGATAATGTTACCCGAAGCCGGGTCACTTGCGCCCTGTTGCGGTGATCGCGCGATGATATTCAGTTGACTGTTATTGGTGTTAGTACTGACCGCGCCAGGGGCACCGCTATTCATATTATGTAATGTAACAGTATTCGCGGCCAGCGTGCCGTCCGTTGCATTGTCTGCGGCTAATATCCCAGGCGCCTGTAGCACCAGGTGGTCTATATAAGGATTGTTATTCTCATCAAGCCCAATGTTATTGTTAAATAAAACTGGATTGGGCGTCACCAGTATCAACTGGTTCAAAGACAATGCTCCGCTGTCGGTGGCCGCTAATCGATCGACAAAATCCGTTGTCAAGTTTAAGCCGTCACCAGCTTCGTTTCCTAAATTGATCAGGTTTGCCCCCAGGGTTACGGATCCTCCCCCGGCGCTGATTTCACCACGAATTATTACGTCCTGGCTGGATTCAACAATAACCGACGAAGAAGCTTCAAGTAACGCACCTTCCTCTACAACTACAGAGGCGCTAGCCGTACCCGCGTTAGAGCGCTCCATGGCAACATGGGTGTTTTCCGACAAACGCACCAGCGTGCCATCGCCGTCAACTTCAATATCTCTGGCGGGACGGTGCACAGTACCACCTGATTTCACGGTACTACCCGACTGCAGCAGTATGTTGGGTGAGGCTGGTGATTGCGAGTCAGCCGTTTTGGTTACGAGCAATATCTCGGGTGCCGTTAGCTCGACTCCGTCGATAACCGTAATATTATCAGCAGTGCTATTAATGTTTATAATTGCAGCCAGTCCAGCATCCGTCGTTTTTTG
The DNA here is from genome assembly GCA_050117455.1 of Gammaproteobacteria bacterium. Lineage (GTDB taxonomy): Bacteria > Pseudomonadota > Gammaproteobacteria > SZUA-152 > SZUA-152 > JAKEGK01. Next base: position 6,059 of record JASFMT010000037.1, read on the forward strand.
TGCAACAGTACGCGCTCCACCCAACAAGAGACTTTCCGCTTCCAGCCGGTGTAATTCCGCCGCCGTTAACTCAACAACATCAGTATTCCCCGTTTTTTCTGGAACAATATGGATAGCTGACGCTGATATATCAACATCGGCCCCGGTACCGTATACGTCAGCCCGGCCGTCGCCATCAGCATCGATAGCGCCTCGCGCCGTTGCAAACGTACCATCGAGACTTATCTGATTTGTAGCCGCCAGTGAAAGTACGCCGGCGTCCCCAGGCAAACGCGGCAGTATAAAATCATCCACTACGTGTTTCTGGGCCAAAAATGCGCTCAGGTATGTTTCACGAATTTCGGAGCGGTCACGGGCATAACTGGCAGGTCTGATGACAATGCCGCCGGCCAATTGATCCTGCAACGATGTATTCATTGTCGTGAACCGGCCGGATATCACTGATGCTCCATCCACCGTCTGCAGCGCCAATCCTGTCGGCAGGTTTTGAATTTCCGGTTGACTGCTAACCAGAACAGAACCCGGCAACATTGCGTAGCGCGCCGGTAATAAAGGATACTCGCCGGCGTCCAGATTCACGGCTTGACCAGCGTTGCCGGGAACGCTAACCCCTTCATTAAGATAAACACTTAAACCCGGCTCAATGTCCCAGCCGGTATAAATACTGGAATCATAAGGAGCATATTCACCTTGCAGCCAGGGCAGTAAAGCGTAGGTTCCCTCAGCCTGGGCAATAGCCGCAGACGTCACGTCTTTGCTGCCACCTGGCCCTCTAACGAATTCATACCCAACCAGTTCGCCACCGCCTCTAATATCTACCCGTGCTCCCGAATTGACAGCCACAGAATCGGCATCCATTGTCAAATGTTGTTCCGGCGCTGACTCGTAGCCGTTAGTGCTATAAATCGTTCTGCTACGTGCGGTAGCGGCAGAACCCAGGTATTGCCACAGGTTACCGTCGAGGGTTGTTTCACCGAAGGGTATTAGTTCCACGTCGGCGGCGGTTTGAGTAACGCTCCCTTCCAGCAGAGTCACGGCAGACGCGGTATCGTTACCGGCGCCCATTAAGTGGATTTCACCGAGAGGGGCTTTAAGCACGCCACCCTGATTAATGGTATTCGCCTGCAATGTCAAAATACCCCCGGCAGAAATTACGGACACCGGATCGACGCCGGATCCGTTCGTGTCGATATTAATCACACCCTCATCCGCGGTGCTGATCATCGAAAACTCTGCCTGGGTGGTGGTATAAACCTGGTCTGCCTGAATGTTGATATCTCCATTGACCGTTATGCCGCTGCGCGCACCACGCAAACGCACATCCCCCTGACTTTGCACGGACAATGAACCGATATTATGCAGCAATGAATTGCGCTGTAACTCAACCAGGAAGGTATTGTCGCCGCCCAGCAGCAATTCTTCCGGCCCGGCGGTAACTGGTAACGCGCCTGGCGTACCACCTGACCCCGTAACGCGCAAATAGGGGGCATTTAACCGGACCGCATCGCGGTTGGCATTGGTAGTTGAGTCAACGACGTCTATAGCCGGCGATGCAATCGCAATAGCGCGGCCCATGTCAATGTCCACGCGATTATCGAATCGCAGCGTATTCGAGCTGAACAGGCTTAGAGAATCAAATCCTGAGGATTGGAATTGATCCACATAAAGTTTGCCCTGTCCAGCGGCCAGAGGTTGCAGGTTTTCATTACTCGAGGGATCCTCTGATAGCAAATCCACGGTGAGCGTCCATGCAATGGAATCATCGGATGCATATCCATAGCTTTCTCTTGTATCATTGACGTCGTCAAAAGCACTGGCGATATTACTATCCAGCACAACATGAAGGCTGCCGCCCCTGGCATTATCGTTACCAACAGCCGCTTCCATGTCACCCAATATTTTAAAACCTTCTGAAGAGGAGATAGTGATACTACCGGCGTTACTGGAAATATCATGGCGTTCATATCGACCGCCGGTTGCCTGGCTGTTTTCATCAACATGAACCGGCGTAAGTACGTCGAATGTTTCAGTGGCCCCGGAAACATCCATCACGGCATCGGGCCTGACATCGACATATCCCCCCTCTGCCAAAATGCTGATTTCGCCCGCATCATAAATATCGCCTATAAGTCGATTTTCTTCGGCAGGTCGATATTGCGAAGCACCAACCACTGATAACATTGCATTCGTTTCCAGTACAACCCCCCGGTCAGGATCAAATTGCAGGATAGCGGTGCCACCGTTTGCCCGTGTAAATGTGTTGCCTGTTGCCAGGGAGATCGTACCGCCCGGTGCACTGATATGACCGTTTACGAGCAGTTGGCCGTTTGTCGCCAGAGTGACCGAACCTAATACATCTGTTTCGATGGAGACAGACTCCGGTACTTCCAGTACCGGCATTGGCGCGTTGCTGCGCGATATTACGGATGCCAGATTCAGGTCCACGGCGGGGCGGAGATAGTCGTCCAATAAACCAGGTGTCGCGAAATCGCTTAACTGGCGGCTATTCGGCTGGTTTTTGAAATTGGCGCTGGGAATATAATTATATGACCGGGGCCGAATGGTCATATGATCCGTTAAAATCAAATTACCCGAATTGGCATGTATTGAATAACTGGAAAACCCGCCTGATTGGACCAGGGAAACCGGTATATCAAGCATGTTGACAGCGCCGATATCCGCGAGAACACCGCCCCTGTCAGGCGCCGGGTTTTCCGAGAGAGGATTAATGAGTTCATTTAAAACAACGTGCCCGGTAACATTAATATCCTCCGTTATACCGGATGTCTGCCACTGCTCTAACATCAAGGTGGCAAACTGCTCTTTATCAATGTCATCAAAGGCAATATCCGGATTGCCGGTTTCATCTCTTATGGTCTGAAGCGCGTCATTATAGGTCTCCAGCAGCAGGTCCGTCAGCAAGTCCGCATCGTTACTGTCTATGCTGCTGGTCTGGCTTTGCCCTAACCCCGCGGCCAATAATGAACGGCCTGTTTCGTTTTCCAAAGTATTGTCCGGAGATATAACGATTTCCGGGAAGGTAAGCTCCAAGCTGCCACCTCGTTTCAGGGAGTAACTTTTCAATTGCAGGTTATCGCCGATAACGAAATGAGACCGGCTAAATTCACTATCGGCGCTAATACCGATGTTAATATCACCTCCATTTCCGGCTATATATTTTTCGCTGGACTGAAGCCAGGCCCCGCCTGATGCATCGAAGGCCACATTGTCGCCAATACGCAAAACACCGTCTTCACTTTCCAAATTAACTGAAATATCGCCGCCATCCGGGATAATCGGCTCCCGGTAATCTATATCCAGCCCGTTAACCGGATTATCAGGTGAATCATTGGTCCACAATCCTTCTGTTCGTATCATTACACCATCAGTGACCGCGATATCTGCCAGGTCGTTTTCATTAAGTGTTAAAAAGCTGGCAACGTTGTCAGGTGTGTTGCTGTTTTTCAGCTCGAAATCGAAGTCGGAACCTAGTTTGCGCGCAAGCAGATCAATATCTCCACCGGGCGCGGTAATATTCGCGGCAATTTCAATTTCCCGGGCGCGTACTGTAATTGACCCCGCAGGATTTAGAAATACATTTTCATTAAGCAAAAACTTGCCATTGCTGTACACCTGGAGGTGCTCAAACCCATTGCGCTCAAATATCTCCGAGGATAGAAAAAGCAGGTTATCGTTGCGCGTTTGTATGCCCTGATCGACCAGGCTGGTAAGGTTGTTGATATAGCCCTGGCCGGTAAGCACTACGTGGGGCGCGACATAGTTGGTAAAGTTACTGCCATTTTGACCGGCAGGATCCCCGATAATCAGTTCGCCACCCCGTGGCCGGGTACCAACGTTGCGCTGGTAACGGCCAGGTGTCGCGCGCCCTAAAAGGTTTCCCCAAATCTGGGGATTGTAGGCATTGACCTGGAGCACACCTGCATCCTTTCCTTCGACGTAACCGGGTTCGAAGTAACCATACCGCCTGCCGCCCCGGACATATCGCCTTGTCTTGTTCCATTTTTTGTTTTCGCGTACCACCTGGCCCTGGATGTGGTCATAAATCAAATTAGGATCAGCTTCGCTGATTTCCACAATAGCGCCGTCAGAAATAAGATGGGTAGTATTGATATAACCATCCTGGTAATGAATCGCACCGCCGGAAACATCAATAGTGGCATTTTCGTCAATGGTAACGCCGCCCAGTGAACGAATGAAAACTCCGCCACCTGCTGTGCTTTTTTCAGCAATGGTTCTTTCAATATTGTTCAATGCACCTTCCAGGTTGGCGATGGGAATGGTTTCATCGCCATCGATGGTACGCAAATCGATACGTGCTTTTTCACCTCGCAATATGCCATCACGCTGCAGCGGGGCGTCGGCCAGTTCATTACCGCGCAATTCCACTTCGATAACGTTGCGCTCCATTGGCAAATCAGTCTGAACACCGACCACATTAATTTCACTGTTTTCCGCCATTCGTACGGCGGTACTGTCATCTTCGACAATGGGATCACTGCGTGACGGCTGTGTATCGTTAAACGGGTTTCTTAGCGCGTCTATAAAGACACCGCCCGAAGGAACGGTGATTTTGCTGTATTCCTCCATTTCAATTACGCGTGCCATAAGCTCTACGGCTGAGCGGTAATATTCGACATCGGTGCGCTCGGGAGCATCGCTTGCAATAACATCAGTGTCCACCTCACCTTCGCTAGCGGTTTCAGTATCAGGCAAAATCTCAATAGTACTGTCCTTACCCAGGCGAATATGTCCCGTACGGCTTGTCCTCATTTCAATATCGCCCGATGCCGGATCATTAACATCCACGGTGTCCCGTGCCAGCAACCGGATTCTTCCATTGGCACGTACCGCCGTTGTCGCTGACAATGTTCCCTGTTGATTAATAGCCAGGCCCGCCAGGTTAATATTGCCGCGTTCGGTACGGATAGCGCCCCGGTTTATGATATTGCCCATGACCAGTGATTCAATGGCGTTATCCCCGTCGCCGCTATCGTCAGCGGCAGTATCGTTAACAGATGAGATATAGTTATCGAGATCCTGATCGGATACCGCATCGGTATCCACTTCCACCAGAAACCCCCGTAATTCTTTGCTTGGCTGGAGGTAGACACGATTACCCGCCGCTAAAATCGCCTGGCCATCGGGGACTATAATTTCACCATCGTTTTCAATGTTGGGTGCGAACACCCAGACGCGGCCCTGTTCGCCGCCTTTAATTTCCGCGCCTTCCCTGACCTTGATAAAAATGGGGTAAGGTTCTCCCTCCGGATCAATAATCAGGCTCCCCGTCTCATCGACAACATAATCTCCCTGCGAATTTACGCGGAACCTGACCGTTTCACCATTTTCATCAGCGATGTGAATCAAACCCAGGCTATCCTCAAAGGAATGCTGGCTTCCTTCAGGCCCCTCGATTGCATCGGCAAATCCCGATTCAAACAACGCCGGATCAATATCCAACGTTGACGCCACCAGCGAGTTAACATCCACTCTCGCACCTTCGCCAAATACGATGCCATTACGGTTGATCAAATATACCTGGCCATTGGCAATGAGGTTTCCAAGAATCCTGCTGGGATTGGCGTTAGGATCGAAAACCCGGTTCAGGGCTGTGGACGATGAAGATGGTTGGTTAAACCGGACGGTGTTTTCCCGGCCAATATTGAACGTTTGCCAGTTGAGTTGAACGCGGTCACTGTGCTGGTCAATCTGCATGGTGTTGCCGGATGTTGACAGGGAGGCAGAACCGGCTTGCCGCCAACTAAGCGCGGGATTACTGCAGCCACCTTGACAGGGTACGGGTAGTTCCGCAACGGCTACTCGAGGAATTATAGTCGATACTACAAGACAGCCCATTATCAGGGCAATTGAAATACCCGTAACGATACATTTATTACGCATCATTGGAGAAATGCTGTCATCTGGGTTTTGTAAAGCCATTGATACATCCTGCTTCTGTAAACCTTAATTTTAAGGGATCGTAAACCATAGATTGATCTTTGTTGTTTTCATAACCGTGCCGGATCGAAATCAAAATTTATATTCAAGCGACAGATGAAATCGTGAATCTTCTTTTTCTACCGCAGGTGCCGCATCATCGGTCCCGGGATCGGAATCCTCCAGCACGTACGCCCACGCCAGGTCAAACTGCATTGCATCCCAGGCAGTCAAATTCATGCCAACTCCGGCACTGCCCAAAAACCATTTACCCGCTTCACCCGCCGCCTTACTGCGGTTGCGAACCGCGCCGCGGTCTGCAAACAGAAAAAAACGGAATTCATTAATGTTTTTGTGCAGGTACTTACCAATGGACGGGGAACGTATTTCAAGGGTTCCGGCTACACCGTCATCGCCCAGCACCTGGGATTCATAGTAACCGCGTATAGAGCTGGCACCGCCGATGCTGAACTGTTCGTTGGAAATTAACGGCGAATCCGCGATTTGCATACCGGCTGACATATAAAGATCGATCCCGTAACCGACGTGCCAGTTGTAATCAAACTCGGAACGCAAATAAACGTAATTGGGTTTAGCATCAACCCGTTTACACTCAAACTGCGTGAGTTCTCCCACTTTAATGACAGGGTCACCGTTATTGTCAGTGGCCTGATATGCACATGTGAGCCGTTTGTCATTCAGTGCGTGCAGTCCAAAATTAATATTAATATTAAAATTTGATTCGTAGCGATCGGCCGTTTTTGTCGTGCTGTATTGCGTTATGAAATTGTAATACTCAATAGGCGTATCGGTAGGAAGACCATCTACATCCGTCGTTTCTTTAAAATCCTTATAGTCCATACCAGCCAATGCATTGTGTGACATGCCGGTAGCACCCGCAAAAGAATGAATAAACCGGGCGCCCAGGATATTTCCTCTCCCTATTACATCAATTGTTTCAGTCGCTGCAATATCACTGTCTGATTTAACGCCGTAAAAAGCCAACGTGGACTGGCTTTCAGGAACGCTTGCCAGGTAGGTGGCCACCCAGATTCTGGCCTCATCGGGTTCTTCCGGCGCCGTTTGATACTGTAATGAAAGACTGTGTTCTTTTTGCCATAAATTATCGTAACGCGCCGATGCACCCACACGGCTTCGCGTAGAACTGGCGGAGTGCCGGTCATTGGCAAACACCTTGCCATGAAGGGGCGCCTCGTCCTTGACTTTCAGTTCCACTTCCATGGTGCCGGGAATGCGCCCCGGCCGCAGGATGGGAGTGACACTGCGGTCACCTGATGTGGCGTTGAACATGGCAATTTGCTCGTTTACCGCCGGGATATAAATCGTCTGTCCCTCTTGGAGTGCCGGGACTTTTTCCCGGATTTTACTTAACGCGTAGTAATCGGCGCCGGTGATCTTGATTTGTTCCACCCTGGCTTCGGTGACTTTAAGCACCACGAGACCGTTATCAACATCCTGTTCCGGGATATCGACTAACACGGTAGGAAAGCCCGCGATACGATAACGCTGTTCCAGTGCCTTGCGTGCCGCTTCAATATCGTCGATGGTCTTGTCTTTACCCAGAAAAGGATAAATCACCGATTCCACATCCATCTTTTCCAGCAGGGTGTTACCTCGCACGCGAATCTCCGTGACGTCAAACGTGGTTACTTCTTCAGGCTTGGATTCGGTCTTCTCTGTGTTACCGGCCTCTGAGGCGTCTTCGGCTGTTACCAGTTCGCCATTTCCTTCCTCGCTTTCAGTTTCCTTACTTGTAGCGGATTCTTCAGGATTGTCAGTTTGCTGCGTATCCGGTTGTTGATCGGCTTCTTGCGCGTAAGCGCTCGCCACCATGCCGCTGGCCAACACAGACATGATCACCAACAGGAAAAAAAACCTAATTCTGCATCTTGCACTGCTGGTTGGCTGATGACAGTCCCGGTTTCCTCCTCTTTTTAAAACGCTATAATTCAACGTGATTGTCGTAGCAGCCCCGGTCATATTCCCACATTGCCCAAGGCGCTGTCTGATTTTTGCCATTTCACCTTAAAGTTTGTCTCGTGATTTTTTGGTGCACCGATCATTTGTTGTTATTCGCCTCTTGATCACAAATCGCCTCATTCTGAACACGCAATGTGACAGTGAGATGTCATTTGCCGAAATCTACAGCAACCAAACAGAGCGACCGATGAAAACGAGCAAACAACCTGTGGTTAGTGGAATACCGATGTCTAATTTTCCGCCATAGACCTATTGTTGCTTACGGCTAAATCTTTTTGTCACATTTGCCTGTTACAGTACCCATGTAAAATTGAGCACTATAAACAAACTGGATAACCGGAGGTTGTAATATATGAATACCTGGAGTCGCACCCTGTTGACGTTTTTTGCTTTGTCCTATGTGTCAATGACTGCGCATGCCGGGCAAGTGAACGCCTGTAACGCCGACCAATATGATAAATTTCTGGAAGCCCGCAAAGTCTGGCAAAACGGGCTGGACAATATTGTTCACAAAACCCTGCCCCGCTTTAAACAAACTTCGGAAATGTTCAAGCAGGAACAAATGCTGTTAATCGAAGCCAACCGTATCGAATTTGAATATTTATATAAAAACAAACCCGATCAGATACATCCCGATAAACCATTTAATACCTGGTTGGAAATCACCGAGCAGGATAAACAAAAAATTGCCAGGCAGAACAATCGCTACAAAGAGATACTTGAACAAACCACCTACAGCGAAGAGATCAGGAAAAAGCGCAAGGCGGCTATTGCCAGCATGAGAAAAGTCACCATGGATTCCAACGAGTTTTATGACCTGGCCCAGGAGCAGCGCAAAATTATGGAAAAGGTCAGTACGCTTTGCGAAAAAAACACTAGCAGCGGCGCCTGACCCATAGCAATTCAATAAAAATAAGCTCCTCCTTTGGCACTTCACGTCAACCCTTGATTGCCGGTTCCTTCGTGAGCCGGTTTTTTCTTTTTATTTACGAAGTCATGAACACCCTCTTCACGTTGTACGCTATAAGTGACAGACATTCGTCAGCAAGGCAATTTCATACTCACGGTCAAAACCTATAAGGTTTATCTTGGTGTAGGAGCTACCCGTGCTGGCGATTAAATGGTGAAGTTGTTTACCAGTATTGGTGGCTACACCTTACGTAGAATATTCCTGCGCTACGGGACAGAATTTCATTACTAGTATTTATGATAAGATTCTACGCTGAACCAATCTTGATCGCCTACAGGGCAGGCTCCTACACTGTAGCAGGCTCCACCTATATCAACTGGCGTTTTACCACATCCATTGTGGCTGGAATAAGCTTTTGAGAAATAATACACTTATGAAACCCGCTAGGCATTTG
>JASFMT010000038.1:0-15310 GCA_050117455.1 Gammaproteobacteria bacterium
TGTAGTCGATGCCATAGGCATTTAGTATCCATTGGAACAGGTCCCCAAACGAGCGATGCGTGTTTGTCACCAGCCCGATAGTGATATCGCTGTGCTGGGTCTGGTTGAGCAAATGGCGGACCAGGGTTGTTTTGCCGGCGCCGATTTCACCAGTCACCACGACAAATCCCGCTTCGTTCAGCATGCTGAAATCGAGCATGGACAATGCGATGTCGTGCTGCCTGGCCATATACAGAAATTCCGGGTTCGGCAACAGGGAAAACGGTCTTTTGGTGAATCCGTAGTAGCTGGTGTACATGAATATGAAGTTTTCAACCTTTTCTGATGTTTTTATTGTACGGGCGCTTTATTGCATGTTGGTGAAAAAAACTCATGTTTAGTAACTGTCTAATTTTTCGTTCGTTTTGTTCAGGACAACACCTGCCACTTCAACCGATTGCAGCATCTCCAGGGACCGCGAGAGTTCTTCCTGTCTTGTTTTACCGTCTTCGACGACAAGTAATGCGGCATCGAGCAGCGGTGAAAACGCCAGCACGTCGTCAGTGGCCAGCAACGGTGGCAAATCAAATATGATTATCCGCGAGGCATATCGCGATTTAATATCCTGTACCAGCTGTGATACCTCGGCTGAGACTAGCGTCTCGGACGAATTGGGAATCCGACGGCCGCCGGGAAGCACCACCAGCCGTTCAATACTGGGGTTAAAAAGAACGTCACTTAACGGAACACCTTCGAAGAGATAGTGGCTGAGGTCATATTCCGGCTCGTAGTCAAATTTTGACGCCACACTGGGATACCTTAAATCAAAATCCGCCAGCAATACTGTATGGTTCCCCTCGACAGCAAGGCTGAGTGCCAGATTTACAGCGGTTAGTGTTTTTCCTTCGCCTATGCCAGGACTGGTTATACCGATGGTGTTCCATTGATTTTTCTTTATCTGTTGCAGAAGCCGCGTACGCAACATTTTGTAAGCATTGGAAACCGGGGAGCCATCATCCGAATTTGCAATGATGCGATTCTTTTTAAATACTCGCTCATCGATCGGTACAGTCCTGGTTTTTGTATACTGAACCTGTCCCGGCCCCGATTGCCGCGTTTCATTGTCCAGTTTAATCGTGGAGGCTATATCCAATTCATGGGGAACAACCTCGCGCAACATATCGCGATTTTCGCGTGCTTTTTCAACTGCCTGTTTGATTCGTTCCATAGTGTTATACCATCATACCTTCCCGCTACTACCGGCTACGCACCAATTCCAAATCGCCGCAGCGCCACATACCAGAGGACATCGAGGGGTGTTTTAAAATAATGTACTGCCGCCAAAGCTCCAATACCAATGCCCAACAGTACAACGGCGGCAACGGCGCGTTTCCCATACTTGCTGGATTTATCGTTTGCCGTTTCAATATATGGAATACTCGCGAGCGGGCCTACTTGTATCAGGGAACCCAGGTTCCTGGATCCATGGATCGACGTATCCATATTTTCCTTCAACATCATAATGCCGATACCGCATCCCATTGCCATGATAAAGCCCATGATAATGATGGCCTTGCGATTGGGACTAACCGGTTCTTCCGGCAGTATGGCCGGATCGATCAGAGTAAATCGTTCGCCTTTACGTTCCGATTCCAGTTCCTTGGCCATCTGCGCTTCCATTTGCTTGGCCGTGACTTCCTGGTATTTTTGCCAGGCATTTTCGTAGTCGCGCCGCAACATCCGAAATTCGCGCTCGACCTGAGGCGACCTGGTGATCCGGTCCTCGTACCTGGTCAGTTTCTTCTGCAGATCGATTCTTTTTTCCTGTAGAGATCCCAGTTCTGCGTCAGCGGCATTCAGTTGCGCCTGTAGCTGTATGTAAGCAGGATTATCGGGTTTCTTCTCCAGGGCGGAGTTAGACGCGGCGGTCTCGTTGTCAATGGAAGCTTTAAGACTCTGAATTTCCTTTTCCACTCGCTTTACATCTGGATGGGTCGGGCCATAACGTTGACGCAGTGTTTCCAGTTCCTCATTTACTTTTGCCAGGCGGGTTTCCATATCATTAGAAACCATAACCGCCGATCCGCCTTTGTTACCATCCTGACCGAGTTCGGCTTTCAGGGCTTTGATTTCTTTGCGGGCACGTACAATATCCGGGTGATCTTCGCTGTAGACGGCAACCAGGCTCACTAACCGGGATTCCAGGGTTTTTAGGCGATCAACTGGATTCAATATTCGTTCTCCGGTTTCCGAGTAAATGGCAAGATTAGGGCTAATTTGCGCCACTTCCGAATTAAGATATATTTTTCTTTCCTTGATAGAACTTATCTGGCGGTCCACTTCGAACAACTCCCGTTCCGCTCGTTCCATCAATTGCAGGTTCATTTCCGTCAATTCCGGCAAACTGCCCAGATTACGTTCCTTAAACTCGGCTAGTTCTTTTTCCAGGTAACTAACCCGCTGACTCAGCCTGTCCGCCTCATCGGTCAGGAATCCCGCGGCTTCGGCGGCCATGACGGTACGGTTTTTCAGGTTCTCATTGAGATAAAGCGAGGTGAGTTTTGCCGCGACTTTCTGGGCCAGCTCCGGCGATTCATTTAAATAAGAGAGTTTAAAGGCTATCGTCGCCTGGGTGGGACGTCCGCTTCGGGGATCAACCACTTCCGCGCTGATCATTGACAAATCGATGTCGTCACGCATTTGCTCGATAACTACCTCGATGGGTTCTTTTTTTCGATCCTCCTCATAGAGGTTAAACTGCTTGATAATTTCCAGCAGATTTGGCCGGGTCATCACGCGCTGGCTGATAACCTGTACCCGCTGGTCAGCGTAGCTGGTAACGGTTGAACGCACGAGATCCTGGGGAATCTCCTGCTGTTCAATTAATATGGTAGAAGCGGATTTATAGATTGGAGGAATTAAAAAAGCAATCAGAATACTCGCGATCGCCACAACAAGAGCGGTAATGATAAACGCTTTTCGCCTGCGGCGCGCGATATCAATATAGTCCGCGAGAGACTTGCCATATTGCGGATTAGCCGTAGTTGGGTATGCCTGAAACGTCGTAGTATTCATATTTTTAATACAATTTACAAATTCTGGTAACGTAGCGATAAAAGCACAGCACTGGATTCTGCCTCATTATCCAGGATTTCGTACTTTTTCCATGAATAGCGATAAGCGCCCGAGAGATATACATTCGGCGCCGTTCGATAAACCAATTCACATATCACCTGCCGGTATTCCCATTCTTCGAATGCAGCGTTATCCGTTGCATCGCTGATAATCGTATTTCTCAATTGAAAACCTGCATTGGTTCGCCCTGTCAGGCGATAGGACAAATCCGCCATATACCGGTCCCGCTGCTCCAATGTTCCGAGGCTGCCGGGTTCAATTTCGTTTCGTGCAGACAGCGAGATCCTGCCGTTTTCAAATTTCTTCACCACTTCCAGGTCAAGAAGCCGGCCACGGCGCGTGTCTGTAAATATATCGCCACCGTGTCCAATTTTTACGGTGCTTTTATGCCAACTGAATTTGGCGTGAAAGCTAAGCGATTCAAACACCGAATACCACAGGCTTAACCGTATACCGGTGTCATCGGTTTCATTTTGTGTCGCGGGCGCTTGCAATCGTGAGCCATACAGCGTCATACCGATTTGTGTATACTCCGACGCTGCGTACGACATGCCCGCAAAAGCCGATGTATAGGTATAGTCAATCAGCCCTGTTCGTTCCGAATCCTCGTTGGTGACATCCGTGTATCCGGCCCCCAAGTTGGTCGAGAGTCTTTCCGTTACCTGGTAAGCCCAGACAGGATTGGTTCGCCAGGTCTCGCGGCGTTTATTTACTTGAACAAACTCCACATCCTGAAACTCACTGGTCAGCGGCGAATCGCGTGTGTAGTCAATATTGAACGTGTACTCGGAGCGTTCCGTGTAGTGCTCGTATAGAGACTCAACATACTGATCGTCGCTATCCAGCCCTTCTTCGCCGTCGTAACGGCTGGAACGCAATCTTGGCTTTATGACAAACTTATTTGTTTCTGTTTGCCTGCCCAAACCCAAACCAACGTCAACGATACCGCCGGTTGCCGTTTCATGCTCTTCAAGAACAAGCCTTTTGTTATCGTTGTATTCCGCTGTTGCAACAGCATAAGTATTCAACGACCAATCAGCAGCGATGCCATAGACCGGTGTGAGACCTGCTAACGCTGAACAAACCAACGCTGTGAGCCGAACCCGGCCAACGAATTTCTTATGACCGTGTCTCCAGATAATCCCTACCCGGCTTCCGCTTTGCCTCCCTGATGATACTGTCACAGCAAATACACGGCCAGATCATTCAATCAGGGCACCACCACAACATCACCGCTTTTCAGCACGATATTCTGTTGCAGGTTCTCACCGCCCTTGACTTCATCATAATTAAATTCAAACACCTGCTGTTGACTGTCCTGCATACGGCGCAACACAATAATGTCGCTGACATCGGCAAACTGGCTTGTGCCGCCTGCCATACTCAGCGCCTGCAGGATATCGACATTGCTATTAACCACGAACTCGCCAGGCCGGTTTACCTTGCCGATCACGTAGACCTTATTACCCTGGATCTTTTTCACCGCCACGGTTACATCCGCATCAGGCACGTATTTGGTCAATTTATTGGTCACTTCCAGTCGTATGCTGGATAGCGGCTTGTTCTTTGCCGTTATTTCGCCAGCCAGCGGAATGGTAAATCCCCCATCAGGGCGTACCAGCACCTCCTGCTGCAGATCCGGCTCGCCCCACACTGATACGATCAGAATGTCGCCGGGTTGTACTTCATATGCCCCGGAGACCTTGTCGCCGGTCTCAATACCGTCCGAAGCCGTCAGGATTACCGGGTAACAAAAAAGCACCGCAACAAACAATGTCGTTATCTTATTACGAATGTATGACAATTTAATTACCCTTAAAAAAGTTACAAAAAAAACCAAACTGGGATTTGGTTCTGCAATAGCTGACTCTGATCCCGGCACGTTAGCTATTAAATATGAAACTTTTATGACACCTGGTTAACCTTGTAGCAATCCAACATTTGGGAATCTTGCAGCACTTAAGCAGGACTCCACGAAACTCCATTAGCTGGCGGCAACAAAGGACTGTTTTCACTCACCCTTTTTCGCCAGGCAAAAGTACCCAGAAGCCCAATAGCGGAAATCAGCAAAACAATTGCCGACGGCAACGGTACGGCTGAGATCTTCAAACCATATAGACCGATGTCCAGGTCGCCACCCGCGTCGCCGAGGACGTTGACGTAATGTAAACCCGGCTGAGCATCAAACGTTAAGGTAAAACCTCCATTCGTACTAAAATATTCAGCACGATGCTCGAAGGTCGAGGCGTCAGTTATTTGCAAACCCAGACTGTCAAATTCAGTGGGAAATACAAAATCCACCAGCATAGCCTCATACTGGCCAGCCTGCGTTACATTGAAGCTACCTTCGACGCCATCGACACCTCTGATAAAACTAACGTCCTCGTAAACCACCATTGCCTGGGAATAAGAAACGGGTAATATTAATAGCAATACCAAAAATAACGTACGTTTCAAACGGTTTATTGCGTGAAATACAGTCTTTGCGGCCATGCCGTATACTCCTTGTCATTTATTGGTTCGTTTCTGTTTGACTATTACGCAGTCGCGTGCTGATCTTCGATATATTGTTCCTCGGTAGATTCGTCATAACCCTGGTGGATATATTTCTCGTATAGGTGCTGGCGCAGCAGCGCTGCCGGCCCCATGGGCAACCGTTGACGGCTAGCCAGATCCTTCAGCTTGAGGTAAACGTAGTTTTCCTTGATGCCCGCCATCGCCAGCAATTCAATATCTTCACTGTCAACCCGTTTGCCGGGATCATGTAATCCGTCGTTAAAAATCGTCTCCAGTCGCAAAGCATCCAGATCAAAGTAGCTTGTAAGCTCTGTACCGCACTCGATAAACGCCGGCACCAGGTCACTGCCTCTCACACTGCTGTCATGCAGGGGAATGAGTTTGGCGAGTGTCGCTTTAATCGCAAACCGGAACACGTCCGACTCCCTGACCTGCAGCCGTTTTGCGATTTCCTTGATTTTCGCCAGGTCCGATACATTCAGTCTTACCGAGACGTTTTGTTTCTTATCTTCCGCCATGACGGGACATCCTCCTGATTAATTATTTGTCTGGATTAGGTGGCACAATGCGAGAGTAAAGTTCACATAAAGGTGTTACAGAAAAGTGACGTCTATATTAAACTTATCTGATAATTTAATGACAAAGCCATGTCATTTACATTTAAAAACAAAATCAAAACGATAGCGTTTCGATTAACAACACCGTAACAAATGAGACAAGTTGTGTGACAGATAGTTATAAAGGAGCAGACCGCAGATTAACCAGAAAAGAATAAGAATTAGCAAGTTTGTAACATAAGGGTTACGTTGGTGGATTCGACCCGGTACGTCGTAACAATTGAACAATAAAGAAAGTTAAATTACTCCCGGCAAAGCCGGGGGCTTATTAGGTGAGCGCCCCAAAGGCGCCCTCGCACCATGAGCTCCCCGAGTCTTTCAAGGTGTTTGCCTCCCCCTTTTTAAAGGGGGATTTAAAAATATATGGTTACATGTGTCTTTACGACTTCCCCTCGTCTCCCTTTTAAAAGGGGAGATTTTAGACATCGCGTTACGGATAACATCAATCTAGACATCCGCATAGGTCAAATCCTTTTGAGTCCGCCGGCAGAGCCGGAGGTTTATCTTGATTAATTACGAGTAATGTGAATACCTGGAATATTGGCCGGAAGATTACTGCAGTCTGTGGAATAGGAGTGTAGGTTTCAGCGATGCTGTCGCGCAGAATTTGACTCAGGCGGTAAATACCTGCGAAAAAAATACGCTACGGTGCAACACGCTACGTTCAATAATTGGGGTTAGGAACGAATCAAACAAATAAGATCGAGGCAGGTTTGATGAGTTTTTAAGGTAGTTGGTGGGCGCAAAAACTACGCCCACCAATATCTATAAAAGATATATCAATAAAGGGTGATATTAACGCTTTTTTCGAAACCAGGCCAGCCCACCAAGGGCTGATGCCAGCAGCAAAAACGCAGGTGGTAATGGCACCGGTGTCAATCCGGCAAAGAATGCGCTGGTATTGCCGTGACCGTCATCAAAACCGGCGACTCGGGCTGTAAATGCCGTATTACCTTCCGACGGGACGCCGCCGGTATTGGTGAGCTGGTCTTCGAAATAGGTGAACACATCATCGCCGGCAATTCCGGCAATGGAAAAGGTCAAGGTATCCAGACGGTTTTGCCCCCCATCATTCACGGCGATATCGAAAGTTCCGAACCCGTTTTCGTTATTGGGTGGAGGCGCCAGGTTTGCCGACCAGTTTGTTGCCAGGTTGGTGATATTGGTATTTTCATCGTAAATACTCGTCAATAACTGGGTGTTAAACGAAAACCCCTGGATGCCGTAGTTGGAACCCGCAATCCCGTCCAGCACCGAAAGGGTTTCAACCGTGAAGTTGATATCACCGTAGGCACCTTCATCATCAATGGTTACCATCAGGTAGTTAATACCATCGGTCAGCGGTGTTCCCGTCAAAGGATCAATATTATTCTGATCGAGATAATAGGACACCGATGTTGCGTTTACCGCCAGCGGAATCGTGAGCGCAGCCGCTGCGGCTGTGCGGAGAATTACATCCCTAACAATCATGATACCATCTCCAATTCAATATTATCTGTTAATGCGCTACAACACGCTCGTACATCCGCGGGAATAACGACGGCTGCTGCAAAACCACTGCAAATTGACCGTATGCTGCTCCCGTCCTGAATTACCGCTGCTACGGACGGCCGGGCATGAAAACCGGAACCACGGTTAGATCATAAAATTCCTTCGTTACCAAAAAATGAAAAAATCAAAGATCGTTAAATATTTTCAGAGTACTGTCAGCTCATTGATATAGTGGAGATTTATCTGTGATGCGTTTGTATTGCTTTTGTAATGAATGATAAATGATATAGATGTCAGGTTAATTGCTATCCATGTCACAAAAAATTCACCTGCAATTCACCCCTCTGTCACACCCAAGGACCAAATTATAAGCAGTTAACTCAGCAACAATTTTTGTATTGGAATTTTGGTGTATCAATCATGAACGAAAAAAACGCATTAGACCTTATCACTATCGATGAAGAAGAATACAGCACTGCCATGACAGGTGACCTGGGTTTGGCATTACGCGCGCAGCAGTTATTGAATTTACGGCAGGAGAGCGAAACAGCTGAACAACGCGCCGCTAGTCGTCGTGCAACTGCCTCGAGCAATTTAACTCACTCTAACAGCGGTGATAATAACAAACCGGAAAACCGACCGAATCTTTTCAGTGCGTTTTTTAAAGCTGTCAATGCAGGTTAGTATAATCGAATGCTAAATTTGAGCGCAATACCGCAGTCGCTACGCTACCCGGCATACGGCGGTGAAGCAGTAGCGCTCGACAGTTACTATAATAATCACTCCTCGTTCAAATTGATTTTCAGCAGATGAATGGTGTTCTCGTATTCCTGTGCCAGATTTTCCACTTCCACCTGTTTCAACTGAGCAATGGGTTCGGCCTGCGCCAGAGAATCCCAGACGCCCTTGCCTTTGTAAAGCTTAAGAAGATCCTTGTTGGTATCCACCAATTTAACATTGTTCTCCGCGCAACTTAATAGTTCTTTGCGGGTTTTGGTGACACTTTCCTTGAGTTGCGCCTTTTCGTACTCAACCACCTGGAATGCCTGAATCAGTTCCTTAAATTTTTCGATAAGTTCCTGCATACGTTCGCGGTCCTGCTGGATTCTGTCGCGCAGGGCCTGTGAGTTTTCCTTGTAACGGTCAATAATATTCACTGAAGTATCAAGGCGCTGCGCCAGGCGTTGTTTGCTGTTTTTGATCGACGTGATTTTCTTCTCGATAGCGTTAAGCTGATTGCGCAATTCCTGGTTTTCCGATTCCAGTGCCAGTTTTTCCTGCGACATCTGGCGCATCATCATTTGTGCTTTTTGCAATGCCGCGGCTTCGCCGGAGGACCGTCTAACAGTTTCGGCATGACCGCTTTCGATGGCAACCAACGACATAATCACGACGACAATAGATAAAAAGTAACGCATGGCTTCTCTCCTCACCAATCGTTAGTACTTACTGTACCGTTATGTACCGTTAAAATTTTGCATTCAAATCCACTTGTAACGTTTCCACGTTGAACGGTGCGCTCTGTATCTCCTTGGCGGAGATATAATTGACGCTAAGCCAGGCGTTCTCCACAACACCATAGTCGTAGGTCAACTTGATACCTTCAGCATCCGTTCCGCCAAGGTGAAAATCCGAATCGGTAAATGCGTCCATGACCGCATCGGCTTCCAAACGCTTATAGGATACGGAAGCCCGCCAGTTACCACGTAACGTAACTTTGGGCCAGCCCACGGTGACTTTGGCGTGATAGCCTGTAATTTGTTCATCACTGATATCGATACCGTCCTCCACAGGACCACTGCGGTCCACCAAGCCGGCGGTTCTGCCCTGTATCTCGTCGCTGTCATAGCCAATGTTCTTGACGTATTCGGCGGTAAGTATCACGTGAATAGGTGCGAACTGCGCGATATCATATTCCAGCGTCAACGCAACTTCTTTAAAATCGCTGGCCAGGGCCCATAGTTCAGCCTGTGGATCACCGGGATCGTTGCGGATATTAAACAACATATTGCCTTTTTGCAGATAGTCCGGCGCGGTATGATCATTGGCGAAGCTAAATTGCTCGTTTCGTTTGCCGGTGGTATTGGCAAAATGGTAATAACTCAGGGCCACTTTAAAATTGGACTGGTTATTAAAAATATAATGGGTACCAATTTGCGCCCCATACAGCCATTTGTCCTGGGAAGAAAATTTCACTTCCTGTAATGGAAAAGCGCCGATAGTAATAAACAGGGATCGATCATCTTCAGTAATATCCATCAGGTTATCGCTACCGCGCAAGTTAATATCAAAGTTAGCGGCTAAGCCTTCAAACGCCAGGTCTGAGTCCCAGATCAGGTCGGTGGCAAAAAAAGGATTGGGCATGCGCCCGCCGGATAACTTAAGCCACTGGCGGTCAGCGGTTAAAGGGCCCTTATATTCGAGATAAGCGCGGTCCCACACCACGTCATACCGGTTGCCATATTGTCCCAGCGTCTGGTTAGTGGATACTGGATCGTTGGTGTTGCCAGTTGTGATACGAAACGACGCCTTTAGCCCCTGGGTTACCTGGGCATCCAGGCCCAGGCGGGCGCGGATACGCATCCGGTTACGGTCTTCCCAGGAATTAAAATAGCGGTCCTCTTGGGGCGTGTAGGCAATACCGCCATTGTCATTGACTGCCAGATAATCCAGGTAACCGTCGCCTTCGACAAACGCATTGATATTATCGTCCGCCATCATATCGCCCTGTCCCCGCACACGGATATCGCCTTTCAGCTTGATCCGGGAAAACCATTCGGGATTAGCATCGGGCAAACCCCAGCGCTGGGTTTTGGCATGGCTAATCAGGTCTTCCAGTACACCGGTGCGCAGTTCTCCACGCAACTCGTCCTTGATTTCCTGCTTAATCACATCGGGTACATGATTGATCCGGATATCGCCGGGTTGGACTTCCTTGGCCTTTGCGGCTTCCCGTTCCACTTCTTCCTCACGGCGTTTTTTAACCTGTTCAATGATACGGTTGGCTTCCCGCTCCACGGTTTCGCCCTGCTGCATCAATTCATCCGGCGGTGGTTCGTCTGAACTCACCTGGGCATCCGATGACACATCACCCTGCACATCATCAGCAGACACCGTGCTTTCGGCTTGATCGCCTTCAGAGGCGGTTTGCGTTGTATCATCACTTACGCCGGCAGCCGCTTCATTATCGCTGTTTTTAGCGTTTGCTGTATCACCGGTATTGACCTCTTGAGCCAACGTAAACGCAGGAACAGAAAAACAGATTGAAAGCGTTATAAATATTTGGATTATTTTCTTTTTATATATCATCAGGATTTTTTTCCAACGAAACAGAGAATAGAAATTTCGGGCACATAAAAGCCCCCGCTATTATCAATAACGGGGGTTACATATTTGTGACAAATGAATAATTACAGGCGGGAATTGATCTGTAATTTAACCGGTTGCGGCATGTTTTGCGGGGGTTTTTCCGATACCTGTTTCATTTCGGAGAAAGCAACAATAATTTTTTTATCGGTTTCACGGTCGCCCGTGGATTCCATCAATCTGATATCCTCAATGTTACCCTTTGGACCGATATTAAGTTTTACTTTAATTGAGTAGTTATCTTTTCGAACCTCCAGCCGTTCTGACAAATAATCGAGAATGTCATTTTGCAGCGTACTGGTATACCACTCAAACTCCCGCTGGCCTTCGGTGCCCTCCAGCAAACCGCGTCCGCCTTTTTTGCCAAGCAGGCCGAATCCATCGGAACCGGCGCCCCCTTCGGCATCCAGACCCAACTGGTCACCGGGCGGCGGTAAGTCGTCCAGAGATTCCGGCATATCGTCTTCCATGGGTTCGGGCTCGTCCACCTTCACTTCTTCCACTTCCGGTTCCGGTTGTTTCACTTCCGGTGGCGGCGGCGGTGGCGGCGGCGGTTGCACCAGGGAAATCTGTTGCACGAACTTTTTGGATTGTGGTGGCGTTTCCAGCATTTGCTGAATGGCCATTACGACGCCACCGGCGACACCGCTGACAAAGATTATCCCCAGTATCAGCGGTATATGACGGGTAAAGCGTTTTTTGTGTGACATATGATGATCAAGTTATCCTGTGAATTAAACCTGTTTGTTCCTTAGACTATCCTGTTTACATGAGTTTTATTAAAGCGGCCCTATTTTACCAGCCGCTCGGTGACCAGGCCAAGCTGGGTGATTTCCAGTTTCCCCATTAGATCCAGTATTTCCACGACGCGCTGGTAGGCAATCATGCCATCGGCCTTGACAACAACGGGCAATTCCGGGTTAACCGCTTTGTACTGGCTTAACCGTGCTTCAAGTTCCGCGATGGTCACCGGATAGGTATCAAGAAAAATGGCTCCATCAGCGGTAATGGTGACAGATTTTGTTTGCGGTTTTGACAAGCTAGGTGCGTCACTGGCCTTGGGCAGGTTCACCATAATACCCTGCACCGTGGCAGTGGTCATGATGATGAAGATCACCAGTAATACATACGCCAGGTCCAGCATCGGTGTAATATTGATGTCATCATAGGGCTGGTTTTCTTCTATTGCTCTCATAACTTGTTAATCCCTGACGGTTCGTTAATTCGCTGTAGTTTTGGTGCGCTTCGTCCCTCAGCAGCACCCTACAGGTGTCACGCTACTCTAATTAATCTTCTCGGACATAGTGTTCCGCGACACGGGTAATAAACTCGTCCTGGAACACATGCATGTCGGCGGTAATTTCCTTGACCCGCGAACTCAAATAGTTATAACCAAACAGTGCCGGAATTGCCACGACCAGGCCGGCAACGGTTGCCAGCAACGCCGCCGCGATACCCGGCGCAATGGAATTGATGTTGACATCGCCGCTGGCAGCAATAGCAGCAAAGGTAATCATAACGCCCACCACTGTACCTAATAGCCCCAGGAAAGGGCCGCCACTGATGGCAATGGTCAACAACACCATCTGGCTGTTTAGTCGTTGCGATTGCCGTACCAGTGTTGCATCGATGGCTGCGCGAATGGCCTCGATGGATTGCAGTGATAATCCTTGTGTCGCATCGGCGCCCACCGCCTGGCCAACCCGGTTATTTACCTGTTGAATACCAGTATGGTATAACTGATAAATAGACGAACTCTGGAAATGATCATGCTTGCCGAATAGCGCCTGGGCAAGCGGCGATTCATCCAGCTCTTTGTCATCATCTTTTTCGTCTTCGTCAAGACTGTCGGTATCATCGACGGCCAGCTTGCGAAATTGTTCGAGGAATTTCCGGTTATCGCTTCTAACGCGGCTGACCACGATGCCTTTACCCAGCATCACCACCCAGCTGATGGCCGCCATCACTGCTAAAAATGCAATGACCACCCATCCATCAATGGTAAGGTTTTGTATCAAAATCTGCAGGTAGGACCCGCTGTGACCGCCGCCTTCAGATTGCTCATCCTCGCCATACTTTAACAGTTTCGAATCAATCAGCTGACTGGATACATACGCCTTTAACCAGGCGGGTGTCCGCGCGACTTTGGCGATATTTAGCTCATCCAGTTCACCCACAAAGAAATGTTCCCCGCCGGTTGGATCGTTCCCGATGGATATTAACCCACCCATTTCCTTAAACGGCGCCGGCACTTTCGTTACTTCGAGACCATCCAGGGACAACGCGATCTGGCCACTGCCCAGGGATACCGACACGTGGTGCCATTCACCCAGCTTGATGTTGGCAAGATCGGTAACGTATTCCTTGTCGTTAGCCGTGTATTTGGCATAAACAGCGCTCTGGTCCACCCCTAGCACCAGCGATTGATTACCATCCTGGCGGTGCAGCAGATAGCTGTCCTCCTGCGGGTCGGAAATCTTGATCCACATGGACGCGGTCCAGCCATTATCGGGCAACATGCGCAACGAGGGTGATTCCGGAATACTGATAACACCGTTGCCTTTGAAATGGGCGCCCGCGCCAATCAACGATGCCGGAAGCCCTTCTGATGTAAACAAATTGGGGTGATTATTATAAGCGGTGGCATCTTTTGGCGCAGTACCGTCGTTATTGAAATGGTATACCAGGGACTGGTCTACACCGTAAGTCCCGGCTTTGTCTTCACCGCTCATGGCATCGGCATTGCCATAATACATCCACATATATTCGGTGTTGGTGGCACCCATCACCTGCGGCAGCTGTACCCAGATCAATGCCATCTCATTAATGGGGTCAAACTTTTCGATATGAAATTTCAGCGGCGTCTGGTCATCGGAAGCAATAAACCGCAGGTCGGAGGCATCCTGCTTAAGATCGAGAAAGAATTCAAAATTGCCGCTGTGAAGTTTAACCAGCAACGGTACGGCCTGGGGACTGTCCTGTACATCAATCCCTGTTTCGGCGGTGGTATCGATGGTGAGTTTTTTGCGGAATGTCCAGTCTTCGTTCCACCAGGCAAACGCTGAAGTTGAAAACACAACATTGGCGAACAGTAGAATTAATAAGAGTAGTTTTTTATTAGCTATTTTCATTTTATACCAATGGTTTTTTGAGTCAGTGGGACAGATGCATAACCCGTTGCACGAATAGTCTGCCGTGCTATTGTTGCAGATTAATGACAGTCAGTTTTTGATCAATCAGGAATTAACCAATACTTACTGCGGATTCGAGCTGTTGAAGATAAAGAAAGCCGCATTTGGCTTTAAGGTGACGGTTAACAATCCGCCAGAATAGTACCGATAGAGTGTTACAATTTGATAATAGTGATCGTCCAGTCACTCGCTAGCGATACAACGGCTACATTATGATCACCAACTACACTGCCCGCTGTGACTGAACTTTCTGTTGCTGTTCCGGTAACCAGGATTCAATGATTTCGACGATTCTTTGCGATGCGTTGCCGTCCCATTTTTCCGGAATATTGCCCGCCTTGCCGCCGGTATCGATAATATGATCAAACGCCTTCAAAATTGCCGCCGCATCGGTGCCCACGATAGTGTTCGTGCCCTCGGTCACCGTAATGGGACGCTCGGTGTTCTCCCGCAAGGTTAAACAGGGAACGCCCAGTGATGTGGACTCTTCCTGTATGCCGCCGGAATCAGTAAGGATGACACGCGCCGCCGCCATCAGGCCCAGCATTTCAAGATACCCTAACGGTTCCTTGACGTACAAACGGTGGTAATCGAGTAAACGCTCAAGGCCAAAATCACTGATGCGTTTGCGGGTTCGCGGATGCATGGGAAAAATCACCGGCAAGGACCGGCTGACCCGGTTAACCACTTCCAGCAAGCGCCGCAACGTTGGCGCATCATCCACGTTGGACGGGCGGTGCATGGTTAATAACGCGTAACCGTGTTTCCAGTGTTCCCGTGTTGTGGCATAACCGGATATCAATTGTTCCACGGACACCGCCCGCGGCAATTGTTGTTTCAGGTTATCAATCATCACGTTGCCGACAAAATGTACGCGGTTCTTGTCAATGCCTTCCTTTTCCAGGTTGAACAACGCCTGCTTTTCGGTGGTAAACAATAAGTCGGAAATCTGATCCGTTAACACACGGTTTATTTCCTCCGGCATGGACCGGTCGAAACTGCGCAAGCCCGCCT